>NZ_JBAPKY010000004.1:0-159701 GCF_037083785.1 Roseovarius sp. D22-M7 | reverse complement strand
AAGGTCGCCCGCCTGCATCTCGAGCGCATCGGCGTCCGCCTGACCGAACTCGACCCCGAACAGGCCGCCTATATCGGCGTCAAACCCGAAGGCCCCTTCAAACCCGATCAGTACAGATATTGAGAGGCATGTGATGAACACCAAGACACCGCATATCGTGGGCGTCGGCAACGCGCTGGTCGATGTGGTCGCCGCGGTCGCGCCGGACGTGATCGCGCGTCACGGCCTGACCGCCAGCGGCATGCATCTGGTCGATGCCGCCGCCGCCCAGACGCTTTTCGAGGAGGTCGGCCCCGGCGTGCGCCAGTCGGGCGGCTCGGTCGCCAACTCCATGGCGCATCTGACCGATCTAGGGCTGTCGGGCACCTACCTGGGCAAGACGGCCCAGGACGACCTTGGCACCACCTTCGCCGAGGAGATGCGCGCCATGGGCATCGACGCGCCGATCGCGCCCGGCCCGGCGGGCGAGACCGGCACCGGGCGCTGCGTCGTGCTGGTCACGCCGGATGGCGAGCGCACGATGAGCACCTATCTGGGGGCTGCCGTCACGCTGAAACCCTCGGACCTGGCGGATGTGATGCCGGCGCAGTTCGACACGCTGTTCGTCGAGGGGTATCTCTGGGACGCGCCGCAGGGCGCGGCGGTGATCGAGACCGCCGCGCAGGCCGCCAAGGCGGCGGGCGCCAAGGTGGCGATGACGCCGTCGGATGCCGGCTGCGTCGAGCGCAATCGCGACGTGATGCTGAACTTCATCGCGCAGCATGCCGATATCCTGATCGGCAATCATGTCGAAATCGGCGCGCTGGCAGGTCAGGACGCTTCCGAGGCCGCGATGGACTGGGCGCTGTGCCATGTCGGCATCGCCGCCGTCACCGAGCATGACAAGGGCGCGCTGGTGGCCGATGCGACCGGGCGCTACCGCGTCGAGGCGGTCAAGGTGCCGCGCGTGCTGGACACAACCGGCGCGGGCGATGCTTTTGCCAGCGGGTTTCTCGGCGGGCTAGCCCTGGGCCGTCCGGTGAGCGAGGCCGGGCGCATGGGCGCCGAATGCGCGGCGCGCGTTCTGGGCCATTACGGTGCCCGTGACGGCGCAGCGGCGCGGGCGATCTCGATCCCCGCCGCCTGAACGATCGTCCCGGGGCGCCCTGTCGGCGCTCCGGCCGGGAGGCACGCACTCGCGACCTGCACATGACAAAGGGCAGCCCGTCCGGGCTGCCCTTTTTGCGGTTTCGTCCGTCGCGGCCGGTGTCACGCGAGGCTGCGGGTGAACTCCTCGCGCTCGAAGATCTCGATGACGTCGCCTTCGCGGATGTCCTCGTAATTCTCGAACGCCATGCCGCATTCCTGACCCGAGATGACCTCGGACACTTCGTCCTTGAAGCGCTTGAGCGTCTTCAGCGTGCCTTCGTGGATCACCACGTCGTCGCGCAGCAGGCGCACGCCGGCCGAGCGGCGCGCGACGCCTTCGGTGACGAGGCAGCCGGCGACCTTGCCGACGCGTGTGACCTTGAAGACCTCCATGATCTTCGCGTAGCCGATGAACTTCTCGCGGATTTCAGAGCCGAGCAGGCCGCTTGCGGCCGCCTTCACGTCGTCCACGAGGTCGTAGATCACCGAATAGTAGCGGATCTCGACGCCTTTCTGATTGGCGCTGTTGCGCGCCGGAGCGTTGGCGCGAACGTTGAAGCCGATCACCGGGGCGCCCGACGCCTCTGCGAGGTTGATGTCGGATTCGGTGATCGCGCCAACGCCGGAATGCAGCACGCGCACGCGCACCTCGTCATTGCCGATCTTCTCGACCGCCTGCACGATCGCCTCGGCAGAGCCCTGCACGTCGGCCTTGACGACGATCGGCAGTTCCTTGAGGTTCTCGGTCGCCTTGGCGTTGGCCAGAAGCTGTTCCAGCGAGGTGCCGGCACCGGCGGCCGCGCGCTTCTCCTTGGCGGCGTTGGCGCGGTATTCGGCGATCTCGCGCGCCTGCGCCTCGGCCTCGACCACGTTGAGGACGTCGCCGGCCTCTGGCGTGCCGTTGAGACCCAGGACCTCGACCGGGACCGAGGGCCCGGCCTCTTCGACGCGTTCGCCGCGGTCGTTGATGAGCGCGCGGACCTTGCCGTACTGCTCGCCCACGACGAAGATGTCGCCGCGGCGCAAGGTACCCTTCTGGACGAGCACGGTGGCCACGGGGCCGCGGCCCACGTCGAGCTGCGCCTCGATCACGGCGCCTTCGGCGGCGCGGTCGGGGTTGGCTTTCAGTTCCAGGATCTCGGCCTGCAGCGCGATCGCCTCGAGCAGTTCCTCGAGGCCCTGGCCGGTGACCGCCGAAACCTCGACATCCTGCACGTCGCCCGACATCGCCTCGACGACGACTTCCTGGCGAAGCAGGTCGGCACGCACGTGGTCGGGATCGGCGGCGGGCAGATCGACCTTGTTGATCGCCACGATCATCGGCACCTTGGCGGCCTTGGCGTGGTTGATCGCCTCGATGGTCTGCGGCATCACCGCGTCATCGGCGGCGACCACCAGCACCACGATATCCGTCACATGCGCCCCGCGCGAGCGCATCGAGGTGAAGGCGGCGTGGCCCGGCGTGTCGAGGAAGCTGAGCACCGACCCGCTATCGGTGGTGACCTGGTAGGCCCCGATATGCTGGGTGATGCCGCCGGCCTCGCCGGATTGCACCTTGGCGTTCCGGATGGCATCCAGAAGCGAGGTCTTGCCGTGATCCACGTGGCCCATGATGGTGACCACCGGCGGGCGCGGTTTCAGCGATTCGGGCGAGTCCTCGTCCGCCTCGATCACCTGCTCGACATCGGCGTCACTGACGCGCACGACGCGGTGGCCGAATTCCTCGATGATCAGTTCGGCGGTGTCGGCATCGATCGACTGGTTCTGGGTGACCATCATGCCGTTCTGCATCAGTGCCTTGACGACGTCGCCGACGCGCTCGGCCATGCGGCCGGCTAGTTCCGAGACCACGATGGTTTCCGGCAGCTGCACGTCGCGCACGACCTTCTCGCGGTCCTGCGCACCGCCCATGGCCTTTTGCCGGGCGCGTTCCTGCTTGCGCTTCATCGCGGCCATGGACTTGTGCCGGCCGCCTTCGCCGCCCGACAGCGCCTGGTTGAGCGTCAGCTTGCCGCCGCGGCGGGCATCCTCGCCGCCACGGCCCTTGCCCTTGCCCTTGGTCTTGGCGTCGTCCTCGCGCTTGCGCGACGCAGGTGCCTGTTTCGGCGGCGCCTGGCGGTCCTCGACGGGTTCGGAGGCGCGCGCCTGCTCGGGCTCGGCCGGGGCTGCGTCGGCCTTTTCGGACTCTGCCTTCTGGCGGGCGTCCTCTTCGGCCTTTTGCTTGGCGCGCTCCTCGGCCTCGCGCTGTTCGCGCTCTTTCGCCTCGGCCTCTTCGCGGCGGCGCTGGCGTTCTTCCTCGCGGGCCTTCTCGTCGGCCTCGCGCTGCGCGGCCTCGTCGACCTCGCGCGCCTTGGCCGCCTGAAGCGCCTTCATCCGGCGATCCATCTCGGCATCGGAAATGCCGGCGGGCCGCTTGGCGGAACTGGACTGACCGCCGGACTTGCCGGTGCCGCCGCTGCCCGCGCCGGTCCCCCCGGACGCGCCGGAGGCGGGTTTGGGCACGACGACGCGCTTGCGTTTGGTTTCCACCACGACGTTCTTCGTCCGGCCATGGCTGAAGCTCTGCTTCACGTTCCCCGGCCGGGATCCGCTGCCACGTACGCCCAAAGGTTTCTTTCCGTCGTTGTCGCTCATGCTTCTACTTTCCTTTCCGGCGCGCAGTCTCGCCGTCCGAGACGCGCAGACCCTTCAGTCTTGCAGCGTCCTCTACAACACGTTTCGACAAACCTCCAGCGTCCAGTGCGGCGTGGATCACGGTTTGTCGGCCAAAGGCGCGGCCCAGTTCGGCGGCGGTCAGCCAGCCGATGAAATCGCCCTGGTAGGGCGTGCTCAGCTTGGATTTTCCGCGCTCCGAGCCGTCACTGGCCTGGATCAGGACACGGGCCTCTTCGCCGGCCAGCTTCGCCTTGACCTTTTCATACCCACAGACCGCGCCGCCGCCCTTGCGCGCGAGGCTGATGAGGTTGATCACGCGCGCCGCAAGCAGCGTCTCGACCTGATCGGTCAGCCCCTCGGGGACGGTGACCGCCTGTTTCGCGGCGCGCGAGAAGAGGCGTTTGCCTGCCGCCTTGTCCAGCGCCGCGCGGTCCGCCGACACCCAGATGCCGCGCCCCGGCAGTTTCTCGGCCAGATCCGGCGCGACCTGGCCCTCGGGGCCGATCACGAAGCGTATGAGGCCGTGCTTCGGCTGCACCTCGCCCGTGGCGATGCATTTGCGCTCCGGACCGTCAGTGCGATCCTTGGGTTGCCCGCCGCGCCCCATCATGTGCCTTCCGAGACCTGATAAATCAGGCCTCGACCTCCGCTTCGTCGTCGTCGGACGACTCGGTATCGGTGTGCAGATCGTCGGGATCCACCCAGCCGAGCATCACCCGCGCGGTCATCACCATGGTTTGCGCCTCTTCGAGCGAGACGTCGAATTTCTCCAGCAGGCCATCGTCCTTCACGCGCTCGCCATTGACCGTGGTCCAGCCGCCGGCGAGTTCCCAATCCGCGCAGGTCGCGAAATCCTCGAGCGACTTGACGTCGTCCTCGGCCAGCGCCTGCACCATCTGCGGGGTCAGCCCCTCGAATTCGATCAGGCTGTCCTCAGCGCCCAGTTCGCGGGCCTTTGCGAGAGCCTCGGCGGTCTTGGCGTCGAGCACGTCGCGGGCCCGGGCCTGCAATTCCGCCGCCGTCTCGTCATCGACGCCGTCGATCACCAGAAGCTCGCCCTGGTCGACATATGCGACCTCTTCAAGCGTCGTGAAACCCTCGGCGACCAGAAGCTGCGCAAAAAATTCGTCGAGGTCGAGCGTGTCCATGAAGAGCTGCGTGCGCTCTTCGAATTCCTTCTGGCGGCGTTCGCTGTCCTCGGCCTCTGTCATGATGTCGATGTCGAGACCGGTCAACTGGCTGGCCAGCCGCACGTTCTGGCCGCGCCGGCCGATGGCCAGCGACAGCTGGTCCTCGGGGACCACCACCTCGATGCTCTGCGCGTCCTCGTCGATCACCACCTTGGAGACCTCTGCAGGCTGCAGCGCGTTGACGAGGAAGGTCGCCTGATCCTCGTTCCACGGGATGATGTCGACCTTCTCGCCCTGAAGCTCGTTGACCACGGCCTGCACGCGGCTGCCGCGCATGCCGACGCAGGCGCCGACCGGGTCAATGCTGCTGTCATGGCTGATCACCGCGATCTTGGCGCGGCTGCCGGGATCGCGGGCCACGGCCTTGATGTCGATGATGCCGTCATAGATCTCGGGGACTTCCATGCGGAACAGTTCCGCCATGAATTGCGGTTCGGTGCGCGACAGGAAAATCTGCGGCCCGCGCTGTTCGCGGCGCACGTCCTTGACGTAGCAGCGGATGCGGTCGTTGGGGCGGTAGGCCTCGCGGCCGATTTTCTCGTTGCGGCGCAGGATGCCTTCGCCGGCGCCGACATCGACGATCACGTTGCCGTATTCCTCGCGGCGCACGATGCCGTTGATGATGGTGCCCGCGCGATCCTTGAATTCCTCGTATTGGCGGTCGCGCTCGGCCTCGCGGACGCGTTGCAGGATCACCTGCTTGGCGCTTTGCGCGGCGATCCGGCCCATTTCGACGGGCGGCACCTCTTCGGTGATCGTGTCGCCGACCGATGGGTTCTCGAGATATTGCCTGGCCTGCTCGACGGTCAGTTCGGCCTGGTAGTTCTCGACCTCGTCGTCCTCGACCACGGTGCGGACGCGGGTGAAGGTGGCGCGCCCGGTCTTGCGGTCGATCTTGACGCGGATGTCCATTTCGGCGCCGTAGCGCGACTTGGCGGCACGGGCGAGGCTTTCCTCCATCGCCTCGACCACGAGGGACGGGTCGATCATCTTCTCGCGCGCCACCGCTTCCGCGGTCTGCAGCAGCTCGAGCTGGTTGGCCGATGTGATAGCCATGGTGTCAGTCCTCCTCGGAACCGCGTTCGGTTTCTGTGTCGTTGGGCGTGGCGTCGTCGATGACGCCCGCCGCCTTGCGCTGCCGCAGCATCTCGCGGATCAGATCGTCGGTCAGGATCAGCTTGGCGTCGCTCAGCCAGTCGAATTGCAGCCCGATCGTGCCCTCGTCGACATTGATCAGCACCTCGGTGTCGTCGATCCCGGCGAGCACGCCCTTGAAGCGCTTGCGCCCGCCGACCTGTTCGGCCGTTTCCAGCTTGGCCTCGTAGCCCTCGAAGGCCTCGAAATCCTTGATCCGCGTCAGCGGGCGGTCGATGCCGGGGCTCGAGACCTCGAGCGTGTACTGGTCGGTGATCGGCTCCTCGACATCGAGCACCGCGCTGATTGCGGTGCTGATATCGCCGCAATCGTCCACCTCGATGCCGCCCATAGGCTTGTCGGCCATGATCTGCAGCAGCGGCGTCTTGCCGCCCATCAGCCGCACGCGCACCAGTTCGAACCCCATATCCTCGATCACCGGGGTGATGATTTCGGCGATGCGGCGGTCGAGGGCGGCCTTGGCGATCAGATCGTTGGTCATGGTTCCAGACATAAAAAAACGGGCACGCGGCCCGTCACACTCTCCGGTGGGACTTTCGGAGTGGACCCGAAAGCGCCGCTGATGTGGGAGATATACGCGCCGAGGCGGGCCTCCGCAAGGGGATTCTGGCGGGATTTGCCGCTCAGCCGAAGCGCGATTGCCAGGCAGGGGGCATGCCATCCGGGGCAGGCTGCGCCGCGAAGATCGCGCGGGCGATGGCACGCGCCACCACGCAGGCCGCGGCGTGTCCCAGCAGGACCTGGCCGGCGATGTCGGGGGCGGGCCGCGCGCCGGTGGACGCGGCGAAGACCAGGTCGCCGTCCATCAGCGTGTGCGACGGCACCAGCGCGCGCGCAAAGCCGTCATGCGCCGCGGTGGCCAGCCGCGTGCATTGCGTCTTCGAGAGCGCCGCGTCGGTGGCGACGATGCCGAGCGTGGTATTGGCGTGACGCGCCAGTTTCGTGGGCGCCGCGATCGGGTCGCCGCCGCGCGGGTCGGGGCCGAGGCCGCCGAACTCGGCCCCGACCTCGAACGGCGCGGCCCAGAAATGCGGGCCGTCACCCACCGTCGCCGAGCCGAGCGCGTTGACCGCCACCAGCGCGCCGACGGTCGCGCCGTCCGGCAGTACCGCCGAGGCAGAGCCGAGCCCGCCGCGAAAACTCGCGGTGGTCGCCCCGCTGCCGGCGCCGGTGCTGCCGATCTCGAATTGGGGCGCGGCGGCGTCAAAGGCTTCGCGCCCCAACGCCTTGTAGGGATTCTCGGACCAGTCGTGGCGGCCGCCGTTCAGCAGATCGAACAGGATCGCCGCCGGCACGATGGGCACCTTTGCCGCCCCCACGGCAAAGCCGCGCCCGGCCGCGCGCAGCCCTTCGGCCACGCCCGAGGCCGCGTCGAGCCCGAAGGCCGAGCCGCCCGACAGTACCAGCGCGTCGACCTCCTGCACCACGTGGTCGGGGGCCAGCAAGTCGGTCTCGCGGGTGCCGGGCGCGCCGCCCATGACATGCACGCCGGCGGTGAAGGGCGCGTCGGCGGTCAGCACCGTGACCCCGCTGCGCAGCGTGTCATCGGTGGCGTTGCCGACGCGCAGCCCCGCCACGTCGGTGATCAGGTTTCGCCGCTCCGGTGTCGCGGTCATCGGACCTCCTTTCGCCGTCAGATCATCGTTTTCGTCAGGCCAGCAGCGCCAGCCGCCGCTCGCGGCGGATGACCAGCGCGATGGTGATCACCGCCGCCAGCCCGGTCAGGAACATGATCCACAAGAGCATCAGCGCCCCGGTTCCCGGTGTCAGCCACGCACCGGCCACCGCCGACAGCGCCGCGCCGAGGCCGATCATCATCGCGCCCGACAGCCCGCTCGCCGTGCCCGCCAGATCGGGCCGGATCGACAGTGCGCCGGCGGTGGCGTTGGGGATCACCATGCCGTTGCCGAGCCCCATGAAGGTCATCAGCCCGAAGAACACCAGCGGCGAGCCGAACCCGCAGTGAAAGAGCGCCACGTTCGCGCCGATGCCGCCGGCGTTGAACAGCGTGCCCCACAGCACCATGCGGTTGACGCCGAACCGCACCGAGAACCGCCCCGAGGCGAAATTACCAAGGAAATACCCGATCGCCGGCGCACCGAACAGCACCCCCAGCAGCGCCGGGGCGAGGCCGAACACCTGGTCGCCCACGAAGGGCGCGCCGCCGAGATAGGCGAAGAACGACCCCGAGGACAGCCCCGCCGCCAGCGCGTAGCCCCAGAAGCGGCGCGAGGTCAGCAGCGCGGGATAGTCGCGGAATTGCTGCACCATGGTGCGCCCCGACAGCGGCGCGGTTTCGCCCAGGTCGCGCCAGCACAGCGCGAAAAGCGCCACGCCGAGCAGCAGCAGCGCCCAGAAATTGGCCTGCCAGCCAAACGCCTCGTCGAGGACGCCGCCGATCGCCGGGCCGATCATCGGCACCACCGCCATGCCCATGGTCACGTAACCGATCATCGACGCCGCGCGGTCCTGCGGCACCATGTCCCGCACGATGGCGCGCGACAGCACCATCGCCACCACCACGCTGGCCTGTATCATGCGGAAGGTCAGGAAGACGTAGACGTTCGGCGCCACGAGACAGCCAAGCGTCGCCGCGATGAAGATGCCCACCCCCCACAGGATCACCGGCCGGCGCCCCCAGCGGTCCGAGATTGGCCCGATCACCACCTGCAGCGCCGCGTTCACGCCAAGGTAGAGGGCCACCGAAAGCTGGATCAGGCGGTATTCCGTCTCGAAATGCGCGACCATGCCCGGCAGCGAGGGCAGAAAGATGTTCATCGCCAGCGCCGCCATCCCGGCCAGCAGGATCAGCGTCGAGATATGCGGCGGCGTGGCCTGGTCCAGGTAGCGGACATGCGGGTCTGATGTCATCACAGCAACGATATGCCGGGCGTCGGGGACTGTCCATCAGCCGCGATCGCGCGATCGGCATGACGTCGCGCAATTAGCGGATTTGCGGGTATTCAATCACTGCTTCGCAGCAGTTTGCAAATTTGCCGAATTCTGTTTGGCCTCTGCGGGTGCAACCTCTATGCTTCGTCAATCACAGACAGGGGGAGCACCATGAAGGATATCCTGGAAGAGCTTGAGAGCCGCCGGACCGATGCGCGGCTGGGTGGCGGCGCCGCGCGGATCGAGGCGCAGCACGGGCGCGGCAAGCTGACCGCGCGCGAGCGCATCGAGCTTCTGCTCGACGAGGGCAGCTTCGAGGAATTCGACATGTTCGTGGCCCATCGCTGCAACGATTTCGGGATGGAGAAGAACCGCCCCTACGGCGACGGGGTGGTGACCGGCTGGGGCACCATCAACGGCCGGCAGGTCTATGTCTTCAGCCAGGATTTCACCGTGCTGGGCGGGTCGGTCAGCGCCACCCATGCCCAGAAGATCTGCAAGATCATGGACATGGCCGTGGAAAACGGTGCGCCGGTGGTCGGCATCAACGATTCGGGCGGGGCGCGCATCCAGGAGGGCGTCGACAGCCTCGCGGGATATGGCGAGGTGTTCCAGCGCAACATCGAGGCCTCGGGCGTGGTGCCGCAGATCAGCGTGATCATGGGGCCCTGTGCGGGCGGCGCGGTCTATTCGCCGGCGATGACCGATTTCATCTTCATGGTGAAGGACAGCAGCTACATGTTCGTGACCGGGCCTGACGTGGTGCGCACCGTGACCAACGAACAGGTGACCGCCGAGGAGCTGGGCGGCGCGCTGACCCATACGCGCAAGTCCTCGGTCGCCGACGCGGCCTTCGACAACGATGTCGAAGCGCTGGCCGAGGTGCGCCGGCTGGTCGATTTCCTGCCGCTGAACAATCGCGAGAAGCCCCCCAAGCGGCCGTTCTTCGACCGGCCCGGCCGCGTCGAGGACAGCCTCGACACGCTGATCCCCGACAATCCCAACATGCCCTACGACATGAAGGAACTGATCCACAAGGTGGCCGACGAGGGCGACTTCTACGAGATCCAGGCCGAATTCGCCAAGAACATGATCACCGGCTTCATACGGCTGGAGGGCCAGACGGTGGGCGTGGTGGCCAACCAGCCGATGGTGCTGGCCGGCTGTCTCGATATCGACAGCGGGCGCAAGGCGGCGCGCTTCGTGCGGTTTTGCGACGCGTTCGAGATCCCGATCCTGACGCTGGTGGACGTGCCCGGCTTCCTGCCCGGCACCGGGCAGGAATATGGCGGGGTCATCAAGCACGGCGCGAAGCTGCTGTTCGCCTATGGCGAGGCGACGGTGCCGAAGGTCACGGTGATCACCCGCAAGGCCTATGGCGGGGCCTACGTGGTGATGTCCTCGAAGCACCTGCGCGGCGATTTCAACTATGCCTGGCCCACCGCGGAGATCGCGGTGATGGGGGCCAAGGGCGCGACCGAGATCATCTATCGCGGCGATCTGGGCGACCCCGAGAAGATCGCTGCCCATACCAAGAGCTACGAGGACCGCTTCGCCAATCCTTTTGTGGCTGCAGAGCGCGGCTTCATCGACGAGGTGATCCAGCCGCGCAGCACAAGGGTCAGGGTCAGCCGCGCCTTCGCGTCCTTGCGCGGCAAGAAGAAGACCACGCCCTGGAAGAAACACGACAACATTCCGCTGTGAGCGCTTTCGGGGCGTGGGAGAGGGGGCACTGCCCCGTTACCGGTGACGGGCGACTTTCCCGGACTATGCCGGGCCAGAAGAAACCGCAGATGGAGGCATGGATGGGCCGCGACCGCTGGCATGTGATCGACGAGGACGGCGCGCTGACGGTGGCGCGGCGATTGCCGGTGCGGTTCGACCTGGCCGTCGAGCAGGATCTGCCCGAGGCGTCGCGGACCCGGGTCGCGCACCGGCTGCGCCAGGACATGTGGCGCGAGTTGCAGGACCTGCGCGGCTTTGCGCCGGCGGTGCAGGTGTGGCGCGTGGCGGGCGGATTGCGCGTCAAGGCCGGTGGCGCGGTGGCGGCGCGGTTTGCCCGCGGGGCCGCGGAGGCTCGGATCGCCGCGTTGTTGCAGGATCCGGCGCGGGTGGCGCGCTGGACCGGGTCCGCGCGATGAGCGGCATAATCAAGGCGGCGGCGGCGGCCGTCCTGCTGCCGAACGCCGCCTTGGCGCAAGACGACGCGCTGCGCCTGCCCTCGGGGCTGGAGGCGCGGCCGCAAGAGGTGCTGCGCGACCGCGGCGCGGGCACCGGGCTGATTTACCGCTTCCGCTTCGTCGCGCGCGGCTTCGACGCGGACGAGGCGGCGTTCGATCAGGTCTCCACGGATCTCGAATGGCTGTGTACGGAATACGCGCTGCCGCGGATCGCGGATATGGGCCCGCAACCCGCCCGGGTGGTGATCTCGCTGGCCGACCGGCCGTCGACCTTCGGGGTGCGGGACGCGGATGTGGTGCAGGTCTTCGAGTCGTTCCGCCCCGAGGCCGGTACATGCAGATGGGAAATGTTTTGATGAGACCACAGCAGCTTGCCGTGCGGGGGCCGGGGGATACCGGAACTGCGGCTTTGCGGACACAGCGCCGGGCGATTGCGCAAACCCCGTGTTCAAGCCTTGTAAATTCGGCTAGCGTGCGCGACGGTCACAAACAGGTGATCTTAGACTCGCCCAAATGGTGCGCGCTGGCGCCAAGCCTTCGCGCGTTTTACGTCGAAAGAACGAGAGACAGGAGTACTACATGTCGAACACACTCAAGAGCGTTATCGCCATCGGCCTCGTGGCCTTTGTCGCAGCATGTGCACAACAGGCCGAAGAAGAGTTCGTGGTGGTCGAGCCCGAGCCGATCACGACCGAGCCGGAGCCGACCGGCAAGTACAACTAAGCCCTTCGGGGTTGCGCCGGGGCGGGCGTGCTTGCCTGCCCCGGCCATTCACAGCCCGCACCCGTGCAGCCTGACAGAGTGCTGCATGCCGCGCCGCTTCCTGCCCCACATGCCTTTGCGGGGGGTCTCATGTTGAAGCATCGCGGGTTTCCCGGCCGTCTGCCGGGCACCGATTTCCAGTTCACCATTCGCCGCGCGAACGCCAAGGGGGCCACGCCGCTTGTCGCCCGACCGCGCTACCGCGATCGCCGGCCCGCCGACAAGCGCGCCGATGCCGCGTTCCTGCGCGCCATCTGGGACTGTTTCGGCGAGGCCCCGTTCGAGCGCGGCAATCTCGATGCCGGCCGGCTGAGCTGGCTGTTCGGGCGCGAGATCAAGCCCGCCGACGACCCGTTCGATCCCGAAAGCTACGAGGCGCGGCTGGTGCTGGATGTGGCCGCCGCGCGCGCCAGTTTCCCCGAGATTTTCGAGGGCGAGGGCGAATGACGTTCGCCAACCCGCCCATCGCACTTGCCCCGGCCGCAGCCCCGCGCCGCCGCGCCCGCGCACCTTTCGCCATGTTTCAAGAGGGACCGAAAGCATGTTCAAGAAGATCCTGATCGCCAACCGCGGCGAGATCGCCTGCCGTGTGATCAAGACCGCGCGCAAGATGGGCATCGCGACGGTGGCGATCTATTCCGACGCGGATCGCGATGCGCTGCATGTGCGGATCGCCGACGAGGCGGTGCGGATCGGCCCGCCGGCGGCCAATGAAAGCTACATCGTCATCGACAAGGTGATGGACGCGATCCGCCAGACCGGTGCCGAGGCGGTGCATCCGGGCTACGGGTTTCTCAGCGAGAACCCGAAATTCGCCAAGGCGCTCGAGGCCGAGGGCGTGGCGTTCATCGGGCCGCCCGTGAAGGCGATCGAGGCGATGGGCGACAAGATCACCTCGAAGAAGATCGCCAAGGAGGCCGGGGTGAACACCGTGCCGGGCGTCATGGGCCTGATCGAGGATGCCGAGGAGGCGGTGAAGATCTCGAACGAGATCGGCTACCCGGTGATGCTGAAGGCCTCTGCGGGGGGCGGCGGCAAGGGCATGCGCATCGCCTGGACCGACGACGAGGCGCGCGAGGGCTTTCAGAGCTCGAAGAACGAGGCGGCGAGCAGTTTCGGCGACGACCGCATCTTCATCGAGAAGTTCGTCACGCAGCCGCGCCATATCGAGATCCAGGTGATCTGCGACGGCCACGGCAACGGCATCTACCTGGGCGAGCGCGAATGCTCGATCCAGCGCCGCAACCAGAAGGTCATCGAGGAGGCGCCGAGCCCGTTCCTCGACGAGGAGACCCGCCGCGCGATGGGCGAGCAGGCGGTGGCGCTGGCGCAGGCCGTGGATTACACCAGCGCCGGCACCGTGGAATTCATCGTCGATGGCGACCGGAACTTCTATTTCCTCGAAATGAACACCCGGCTTCAGGTCGAGCACCCGGTGACCGAGCTGATCACCGGGGTCGATCTGGTCGAGCAGATGATCCGCGTGGCGGCCGGCGAGGCGCTGCCCTTCAGCCAGGCGGATGTGACGCTGAACGGCTGGGCGATGGAAAGCCGGCTTTATGCCGAGGATCCGTATCGCGGCTTTCTGCCCTCGATCGGGCGGCTGACGCGCTACCGCCCGCCGCAGGAGCTGGATGTCGAGGGCGCGGTCGTGCGCAACGATACCGGCGTCTTCGAGGGCGGCGAGATCAGCATGTATTACGACCCGATGATCGCCAAGCTGTGCACCTGGGGGCCGACGCGCGCCGCGGCGATCGAGGGGATGCGCAACGCGCTGGATGCCTTCGAGGTCGAGGGGATCGGGCACAACCTGCCCTTCCTGAGCGCGGTGATGGACCATCCGAAATTCGCCGCCGGCGAGATGACCACCGCCTTCATCGCCGAGGAATATCCCGAGGGCTTTCACGGCGTGGAGCTGCCCGGCGACGTGCTGCGCCGGATCGCCGCGAGTTGCGCCGCGATGCACCGGATCGCCGAGATCCGGCGCACGCGGATCTCCGGGCGGATGGACAATCACGAGCGCCACGTGGGCGCCGACTGGGTGGTCAGCCTGCAGGGCGAGAGCCACGAAGTGACCGTCGACGCCGACCGCGCGGGCGCCGATGTGCGCTTCCGCGACGGCACCAACCTGCGGGTGACGAGCGACTGGACCCCCGGCGATCAGCTGGCGCGGATCGATGTCGATGGTCGGCCGCTGGTGCTGAAGGTCGGCAAGATCACGCAGGGCTTCCGCATCCGGTCGCGCGGCGCCGACCTGAAGGTGCATGTGCGCACGCCGCGGCAGGCCGAACTGGCGGCACTGATGCCCGACAAGCTGCCGCCTGACACCTCGAAGATGCTTCTCTGTCCGATGCCGGGGCTGATCGTCAAGGTCAATGTCGAGCCCGGCGAGGAAGTGCAGGAAGGCCAGCCGTTATGCACCGTGGAGGCGATGAAGATGGAGAACATCCTGCGCGCCGAACGCCGCGCCGTCGTCGCGCGGGTCAATGCCGGCCCGGGCGACAGCCTGGCGGTGGACGACGTCATCATGGAGTTCGAGTGAGGGATGAGGCCTGCCGCCCAACATAGCCACGTGCCGGTGGTCTGGCCGTTGGCCTGTCTGGCCGCGCTCCTTCTTCTGGCGGGGTGCGCGCGCGAGGAGGCTGAGGTGCAGCGCGCGCGGCTGGAGCCGTGGTTCTCACTGGGCGAAACGCTTGCCTTCGAGGCGCGGCGCGGCTGTGCCGTGGGCCTTTACGAGGTGGTCGCGCGGGACGTCAAGTCGGCGCTGCCGCTGATGGGTGATGTCGTGCAGATGCACCGCGAGATCGCGCGGCGCGGGGCCGCGGCGCTGATCGTGGCGGGGCGCGGCGCGGATACGGCAATGCTCGCCATGGCCGGGCATGACCGCGGCACCGGCATGGCGATGCGGCGCGCCGGGCTCGAGGCGCGCGACTGCATGGATGCGCGCAGCGAGGACGTTTTCATCCGCGCGCTGAGCCGGCCGGGTGCCGTCATGGCGTGGCATGCCGAGAGCGGCACTCTGATCCTGATGCCAGGCGATGCGCGCCTGCTGATCGCCGTTCAGGGGGCGAGGTGATGCGGGCGCGCGTTCAGCTTCCGGTGCCGCGCTCGCGCAGTTCCTGCTGTCGCGCCGGAAGCTTGTCGATCGAGCGGGTGAGCTCGCGAATCGCCCAGGGCGTGGGCTTGCGCAACTGGATCGTGCCATCCTTGCCGACCAGCACGAGGCCGAACCCGCGCGGACGCAACTCGCGGCGCACATCCGTCTGTGCCGACGGATCGGTATCGGTGATCACGATCACGTCGCGCGCCCGCAGCGCCGAGATCCCGTCCCGCAGGTATTCCATCTGCTCGTTGAAGCGCGGATCGTTGGGGGTGTCGGCGAACACGACGAGCGGCCGCTTGACCCAGCGGAACGAGTCCAGTTCCACGTCTTCGGCGCTGACGATCATGTCGTCCACCGGTTTCTCGTCCGCGTCCTGCGCGACCGCGGCGAATGCCGCGAAAACAAGTGACAAGGCGTATTTCATGATCTCTCCTGTTGCCCGGGATATAGGCTCTGCTCGTGGGATTGCGAAAGAAAGAATACCGCCGGATGTGAAAAAATGTCGATCCGATGACGACGCATGTGGGCCGCAGCCCGGGCGCGTCCATTCGACCCGCGCATTTGACATGGGAACCCGCACCGGACGAGGCTGGGCAGGGACCCGCCCGACCGGCCGCATGACGAAAGGACAAGGACATGGCATCGAAGAAGGATGACTGGCGCAAGATCGCCGAGACCGAGCTGCGCGGGCGGCCGCTGGAGGATCTGACATGGCGCACCCTCGAAGGGATCGAGGTGCAGCCGCTCTATACCGAAGAAGATGTGGCGGACCTGCCGCATATGGGCACCCTCCCCGGTGCCGCGCCCTTCACCCGCGGCGTCAAGGCGACGATGTATGCCGGCCGGCCCTGGACCATCCGGCAATATGCCGGGTTCTCGACCGCCGAGGAATCCAACGCCTTCTACCGCCGCAACCTGGCCGCGGGGCAGCAGGGGGTCTCGGTGGCCTTCGATCTGGCCACGCATCGCGGCTATGACAGCGACCACCCGCGCGTCGAAAGCGATGTCGGCAAGGCCGGGGTCGCCATCGATTCGGTCGAGGACATGAAGATCCTGTTCGACGGCATCCCCCTCGACAAGGTGTCGGTGTCGATGACCATGAACGGCGCGGTTGTCCCGGTGCTGGCAAGCTTCATCGTCGCCGGCGAGGAGCAGGGCCACGACAAGTCGGTGCTGGCAGGTACCATCCAGAACGACATCCTGAAGGAATTCATGGTGCGCAACACCTATATCTACCCGCCCGCGCCCTCGATGCAGATCATCAGCGACATCATCGCCTATACGGCCGAGCACATGCCGCGCTTCAACTCGATCTCGATCTCGGGCTACCACATGCAGGAGGCGGGCGCGAACCTGGTGCAGGAACTGGCCTACACGCTGGCCGACGGGCGCGAATACGTGAAGGCCGCGATCGAGGCCGGCATGGATGTCGACAGCTTCGCGCCGCGCCTGTCCTTCTTCTTCGCGATCGGCATGAATTTCTTCATGGAGGCTGCCAAGCTTCGCGCCGCGCGCCTGCTGTGGCACCGCATCATGACCGAGTTCGACGCGAAGTCCGAGAAGTCGAAGATGCTGCGCACCCATTGCCAAACCAGCGGCGTCAGCCTGCAGGAACAGGACCCCTACAACAACGTCGTGCGCACCGCCTACGAGGCGATGAGCGCGGTGCTGGGCGGCACGCAGTCCTTGCACACCAACGCGCTCGACGAGGCGATGGCGCTACCCACCGATTTCTCGGCCCGGATCGCGCGCAACACCCAGCTGATCCTGCAGGAGGAGACCGGCGTGACCAATGTCGTCGATCCGCTGGCGGGCTCGTATTACGTCGAGAAGCTGACCCATGACCTTGCCGAAAAGGCGTGGGAACTGATGGACGAGGTCGAGGAGATGGGCGGCATGACCCGCGCCGTCGAGAGCGGCATGCCCAAGCTGCGCATCGAGGAGACCGCGGCGACAAGGCAGGCGATGATCGATCGCGGCCAGGAGGTGATCGTCGGCGTCAACAAGTATCGCAAGGATCACGAGGACCCGATCGACATCCTCGACGTCGACACCGAGAAGGTCCGCAAGGCGCAGATCGTCAAGCTGGAACGCATTCGGGCGGATCGCGACCAGGCCGCCTGCGACGCCGCGCTCGACGAGCTGACGCGCCGCGCTGCTGAGGGCGGCAATATCCTGGACGCGGCGGTCGAGGCCGCGCGCACCCGCGCCACGGTGGGCGAGATCAGCACCGCGCTGGAGAAGGAATTCGGCCGCCACCGCGCCGAGGTGCGCACGCTGGCGGGTGTCTACGGCGCGGCCTACGAGGGTGATGACGGCTTTGCCGCGATCCAGAAATCGGTCGAGGATTTCGCCGAGGAAGAAGGCCGGCGGCCGCGCATGCTGGTCGTCAAGATGGGGCAGGACGGGCACGATCGCGGCGCCAAGGTGATTGCCACCGCCTTTGCCGATATCGGCTTCGACGTCGATGTCGGGCCGCTGTTCCAGACACCCGAGGAGGCCGCGCAGGACGCCCTCGACAACGATGTGCACGTGGTGGGCATCAGCAGCCAGGCCGCGGGCCACAAGACCCTTGCCCCGCGGCTGATCAAGGCGCTGGAGGAGGCGGGCGCGGGCGACATCATCGTGATCTGCGGCGGGGTGATCCCGCAGCAGGATTACGAGTTCCTGAAGAAGGCCGGGGTCAAGGCGATCTTCGGGCCGGGCACCAACATTCCCGACGCGGCGCAGGACATCCTGAATCTGATCCGGGCTGCGCGCGGCTGACACGGCCGGGGTATGTCGGTAAAGACGAAGGAGGGGCCATGCGGCTCGATCATCTGGCGGTGGCTGCCGAAAGCCTCGAGGCAGGGCGCGCGGTCGTCGAGGAACGGCTGGGACTGCGCCTGCAGCACGGGGGGCGGCACGCGCATTTCGGCACGCATAACCTGCTTCTGGGACTGGAAGGCGGGCTTTACCTCGAGGTGATCGCGGTTGATGCGGGCGCGCCCGCGCCGCCATATCCGCGCTGGTTCGATCTGGATCGGTTTACGGGAGGGCCGCGATTGGCGAACTGGATCTGCGCGGTGGACGATCTCGACGCTGCACTGGCGCGGCACCCGGCAGCGGGCGCGCCGGTGGATCTGGCGCGCGGCGATCTGCGCTGGCGGATGGCGGTGCCCGGCGACGGGGTCCTGCCCCTCGATAACTGCTTTCCGGCGCTGATCGAGTGGCAGGCGGGCGGCCATCCGTCCGAACGCCTGCCCGCATCCGGCGCGCGGCTGGAGCGGCTGGTCGTGGCGCATCCCGAGGCTGCGGCCCTGATGGTGGAATTGCGCGATCTGGCGGATCCGCGCATGGTCTTCGAGCCGGGCGCGCCGGGGCTGCGGGCCGAGATCGCCACGCCGCACGGCCCGAGGGTGCTGGAATGAGGATCCGCCCGGGGTGCGCGGCGGATGTGCCGGCGATCCTGGAGATCTGGAACCCGCTGATCCGCGACACGGGCGCCACCTTTACAAGCGTTGAAAAGACGGCTGACGGTCTTGCCGCCGTGATCGCCGAGCGCGGCGACGCGTTCCTGGTCGCCGAGGATGCGGGCGCGGTCCTGGGATTCGCGAGTTACGGGTCGTTTCGCGACGGGCCCGGTTACCTGCATACCGCCGAGCATTCGGTGATCCTGTCGCCGGGGGCGCAGGGGCGCGGCGTGGGCCGCGCGCTGATGCGGCGGCTGGAGGACGAGGCGCGCGCCCGGGGTGTGCATCTGCTTGTCGCGGCGGTGAGCGGCGAGAACGCGTCCGCGCTGGCCTTTCACCGCGCCATAGGTTTCGAGGAGGGTGGCCGCCTGCCTGAGGCGGGACGGAAATTCGGCCGCTGGATGGACCTCGTGTTAATGCACAAGCGGCTGTGACGGTTTGCGCTGACAGAGACACCGATCCACGATAGGATTTCGCAATGACGATCTGGACCCGCATCTCGGAGGCCTTGCAGGCGCTTGCCAAGGGCGAAAGCCTGAGCACCGTTTTCGACCGTCTGCGCACCCCGCCCGAGCGCAGTGTCGCGTTCACCATCGCGGTGATCGCGCTGGCGGCGAAGATGGCCAAGGCCGACGGCCTCGTGACCCGCGACGAGGTGACGGCGTTTCGCGAGGTCTTCCGCATCGATCCCGGCGAGGAGGACAACGCGGCGCGGGTCTTCAACCTCGCGCGGCAGGACGTGGCGGGGTTCGAGGAATACGCGCAGCGAATCGGGCGGATGTTCGACGAGCAGAGCGAGACGCTGTGCAATCTTCTCGAAGGGCTGTTCCATATCGCCGTGGCCGACGGTGATTATCATCCCGACGAGGATGCGTTCCTGTCGCGCGTGGCCGAGATCTTCGGGCTGGACGAGGCCTCGTTCCGGGCGGTGCGCGCGCGGTTCGTGGCGGATGCGCCGCCCGATCCCTACGCGGTCCTCGGGGTGCGGTCCGACATGCCGATGGACGAGATCCGCAAGGTCTGGCGCAACATGGTGCGCGAGTGCCACCCCGACCGGATGCAGGCGCGCGGCGTGCCGCAAGAGGCCGTCAAGCTGGCCGAGAAGCGCCTGACCGACATCAATCGCGCCTGGGAGGAGATCAACGAGGATCGCCGCACCGGCAAACACGCGAATTGAGCGCGCGGGGGCTTAAAATGCCCGTGGGGCGGACCTAGATATCGCTTATGAGACACACGCACATGATCCTTGCCGCGGCCACCTCGCTGATGCTGGGGGCCAGCCCGGCGGTGACGCAGGAAACCCCCGAGGAGAACGGACAGTCGCTGATGCAGGAAGGCGCGCGGCTGTTCTGGGAGGGCTTTCAGCGCGAGATGGGCCCGGCGCTGGAGACCCTGCGCGATCAGGCCGAGGAGATGGAGCCGGCGCTGCGCGACTTCGTCGAGGAAATGGGGCCGGCCTTGCGCGACCTGATGGAGAAGGCCGGCGATCTGAGCGCCTATCATGCGCCCGAAGTGCTGCCCAACGGCGACATCATCCTGCGGCGCAAGACCCCGGAGGATGCGCCCGAGACAAGCCCCGACGCGCCCTTGCCGGAGGGCGAGATCGAGATCTGACGCGATGAGCCGGTGCGCGCGTCAGCGCACCGTAGCCTCGGCGCCGAGCGCGCTGGCAAGTGCGCGAAACCGCGCCTCTGCCACCTCGCCGAAGAGCGGCGCGGCCTCTTTCGACAGGCGAAGTTCCAGCACCTTCTTCTTGGGAAACCAGCGCAATTCGCCCAGTTGGGCGTCCTTTTTCAGCCACAGCATCGCCGCGAAGCGCATCGCCTTGCCCACGACCTCGGCGTCGTGGCAGTCGCGCTCGGTCAGCAGGCTGCTCATGTCCGAAAACCGGCTGTTGTCGCGCTTGTTGGCGTAGCGGTGCAGCAGGCACAGCCCCAGGAACACCCGTTCGGAATGTTTCAACCCGCCGAGATTGGCGCGCGTGGCGTTGTCGAAACAGACCTCGGCACGGTAATCGGGATGGGCGCGCCAGCTGACATCGTGCAACAGGCACGCCGCGCGGATGATGCGCCGGCGTTCGGGCCCGAAGGATTTGAAGATCGGTTGCAGGAAGTGATAGATCACCTTGCCGAAGCCGGGCAGGCGGGCATCCTTGTATTCGGCAAAGCGGCAGGCCTCGATCAGCGGGTCGCGGTCGCGCAGAAGCTGCGGCATCTGGCCGTAGAGCAGCCCCTCGCGAATGCCGTAGCTCGACACCGCGATGTCGCGGGGATGGAAGGTCTTGAGCACCTCGCGCAACACCTCGGCGGCGAGCGGCACCAGCGCGATCCGGCTTGACGACACGCCCGAGCGCGACCGGAGGGTGTCGGGGTCGGTGGTCTCGATCAGCTTGATCGTGGCGCGCAGGTCGGCCTGGGTCATGCGGTATTCGTGCAGCACCGAAAGCGGGTACTTGCGCCGGGCCATGTCGATGCGCGCGATGGCGCGCCATGAGCCGCCGACCAGGAACAGCCGGTTCTTCTGTTCGCCGAGTTCCGCGCGCATCGCGTCCAGGGTGCGGCGGATATGCGCCTTTCGTCCCTTCTTGCCGCCCTTGATATCGGCAAGCTTGAACGGACCCAGCGAGGACGAGAGGCAGGTGCCCACCTTGCCGCCCTCGACCGCCGCCAGCTCCATCGACGAGCCGCCGATGTCGCAGACCAGCCCGTAAGAGCCCGGCCAGCCCAGCAGCACACCCTGCGCCGACAGTCGGGCCTCTTGCGGGCCGTCGATCACCCACAGGCGCAGCCCGGTGCGGCGTTCGACCTCGTCGCAGAAATCCGGCCCGTCCTCGGCGTCGCGCACCGCCGCGGTGGCCACGGTGACGAGCGGGCCGGTATCCATGCCGCGCGACAGCATCTCGAAGCGTTCCAGCGCGGCGAGCGCGCGTTCGCGCCCGCGCGGGTTGAGCCGCCCGGTTTCTGACATGCCCGCGCCGAGCGCGCACATGATCTTCTCGTTGTAGAAATAGGCGGGGCTGCGGGCCGCGCCGTCGAAGACCACGAGACGCACCGAGTTCGAACCGACATCGACGACGCCCACGCGGCTGAGCGCCCGCGCCGTGGGGCTGTCGAAGAGCGGACGGCCGAACGGGCCGCCATCGGGTTCCGCGGGATCGTGCGTGCCGTCCATGTGCCCCCCGTCGCTGGTGGTGCGTCTATGCGTCAAGGTCACGTGCGGGTCAATCGCCCGGCTGTTGTTTCCGCGCTGCGCGTCGCATCGGCGACGGCCGTTGCCGCGCGCAGGATCGGGCCGCGCCCCGGCGCTGTCAATCGTCAGTATGGGTCAGCTTGGGCACGTCCGACGCGCCGGCCGAGCCGCGGCCCGACAGCGACGGGTTCTCCATGAAGAAGCGGTGGCAGTTGAAGGCGAACTCGCCCTCCGGCCGGGCCGCCCGCGAGAAGGTGCCATCGGGCGCCATCACCCAGCTTTGCGCGACATCGGCCATGTTGGCCGCCATCACCTGTGACACGATCTGCGCCTTGACGGTGGGGTTCTCGATCTCGACCAGCGTTTCGACCCGGCGGGCGAGGTTGCGCCCCATCCAGTCGGCCGACGAGATGAACACCCGCGCCTTTTTCGAGGGCAGCCCCGCGCCATTGCCGAAACACACGATGCGCGAGTGTTCCAGGAACCGGCCGACGATGGATTTCACGCGGATGTTGCCCGACATCCCCTTGATGCCGGGCCGCAGCCCGCAGATGCCGCGCACCACCAGATCGATCCGCACGCCGGCCTCGGAGGCCGCGTAGAGCGCGTCGATCACGTCCGGTTCGATCAGCGAGTTCATCTTGGCCCAGATCGCCGCCGGTTTGCCGGCGCGGGCATGTCCGGCCTCGCGCTCGATCAGCTCGATCAGCCGGGATTTCAGCGTCAGCGGCGAGATCGCGAGATTTTCCAGGCTGTCGGGCTGGGCGTAGCCCGAGAGATAGTTGAACACCTTGGTGGCATCGCGCCCGAGCTTGGCATCGCAGGTGAAGAAGCTGAGATCGGTATAGATGCGTGCGGTAATCGGGTGGTAGTTGCCGGTGCCGTAATGGGTGTAGGTGACCAGCGAGCGGCCCTCGCGCCGGACCACGGTCGAGATCTTGGCATGGGTCTTGAGATCGAGGAAGCCGTAGACCACGTGCGCACCGGCGCGCTCCAGCCGCCGCGACTGCCGGATATTGGCGGCCTCGTCGAAGCGCGCCTTCAGCTCGACCAGCGCGGTGACGGATTTCCCCTCTTCGGCGGCCTCGCACAGCGCCTCGACGATGGGCGAGTTGCGCGAGGTGCGATAGAGCGTCTGCTTGATCGCCAGCACATGCGGGTCGCGCGCCGCCTGTTGCAGGAAGCGCACGACCATGTCGAAGGTCTCGTAGGGGTGGTGCAGCAGCATGTCCTTCTGGCGGATCGCCGCGAACATGTCGCCGTCATGATCCTGTACGCGTTCCGGCACACGCGGCGTGAAGGACGACCACAGCAGGTCGGGCCGCTGGTCGAGCACCAGTTCCTTGAGGTCGGCCAGCCCGATCATGCCGTTGACCTCGACCACCTCGTCGGGGATGACGTGCAGTTCCTCCATGATGACGCGGCGCAGCGCCTCGGGCGCGCCGGTCGAGATGTTCATGCGCACCACCTCGCCGCGGCGCCGGCGTTTCAGCGCCACCTCGAATTCGCGCACCAGGTCCTCGGCCTCGTCCTCGACCTCGAGATCGCTGTCGCGCAGCACGCGGAAACCGCAATGCCCGACATACCGGTAGCCGGGAAAGAGGCTGTCGAGGTGCAGCAGCAGCAGTTCTTCCAGCGGCAGGAAGCGAAAGCTGCCCTCGGCCGCGGGCAGGGCGATGAAGCGGTCGATCTGGTGCGGGATCGGCAACAGCGCCTGAAGCGGGCGCTTGTCGGACTTGCGCTCCATCTGCAGGGCGAGGCTGTAGCCGAGATTGGGGATGAAGGGGAAGGGATGCGCGGGGTCGATGGCCAGCGGCGACAGGATCGGGAAAACCTCGTGCAGGAAGAAATCGCCCAGCATCTCGCGATCCGCGGCGTCGATCGAGCGGTGATCAAGGATCGTGATGTTCTCGGCCTCCATCTCGCGGCGCAGGCCCTCGAAGGTGACGCGCTGCTGTTCGAGAAGGTGGCGGGCGTTCTCGTTGATCAGCACCAGCTGCTCGCTCGGGGTGAGGCCGTCGGCGGCCGGCGTGGTGTTGCCCGCCTTGGCCAGTTCGCGCAGGCCCGCGACCCGGACATTGTAGAATTCGTCGAGGTTCGTCGCCGAGATCGACAGGAAGCGCAACCGTTCGAGAAGCGGCACACGCGGGTTCTGCGCCTCTTCCAGCACGCGCCAGTTGAAGCCAAGCCAGCTGAGCTCGCGGTTGTAGAAGCGACCGGGGCCGGTGACGTCGAGATCGGCGCGCTCTACCGGATCGGGTAGCTGGGATTTGAGGAAGTCTGCGTTTGTCATGTTGGCCTTGTGCCCGTGGCGTGTGACGATCCGGTAACGAAGCGTGATCCTATTCGCCCTGTTTGTCCAGAACATGCGCGGCCAGGCCGCGGGTGATCGGGCGGCGCTCTGCCAGCGCCGTGGCGTCGAGATCGGCGACGACCCCCTCGGCGGCCCCGAACGAGCGTTCCATGCGCCGCACCAGAAAGGGGATCGTGTCGGGGCTGGGCATCAGCTGGCGATCCGAGAAGAGCTTCATCAGGACCGCCGAGAGCAGCGCGTCGTCGGGCGGGCCGAGAGCGGTGTGCAACGTCCCCTGAAGCCGGCTGGCCAGATCCGGCAGCGTCAGCCCCCACAGATGCGGCGGTGTGCGCGCGGTCATCAGAAGCGCGCGCGCCTCGGCCCGCATCAGGTTGTGCAGGTGAAAGAGCGCGGCCTCGGCGGCTGCGTCACCGGCGACGTCCTGCGCGTTCTCGATCACGAGGCGGGCCTCGGCGAGTGCGGCGACATCGGCCCGTGCCAAATCGCGCGCCGCGACGATCCGCGCCTCGGCGAGGCCCGCCCAGACATGCGCCAGGTGCGTCTTGCCGGCGCCTGCCGGCCCGGTCAGCAGCAGCTTGCAGTCGGGCCAGTCCGCCCAGCCTTCGATCATCGCCACGGCCTCGGCATTGGCCGGCGACACGAAGAAATCCTCGCGCCCGAGCGCGGCGCGCACCGGCAGATCGAAGCTGAGCTGCTCGGCCATCAGCCGTCGCCCGCGCTGTCGAGCCCGCGATAGAGACGGCTGGCCTTGTATTGCGCGATCACGAAGCGCGCGATCACCCCAAGGGCCGCCGCCACGGGCACCGCGACCAGCATGCCGACAAAGCCGAATAGCGTGCCGAAGGCCGACAGCGCGAAGATCAGCCAGACCGGATGCAATCCGACCGACGAGCCCACCAGCTTGGGGGTCAGGAAATTGCCCTCGATCACCTGGCCCGAGACGAAGATGGCGGCCACCAGAAGGATGCTGACCCACTCGCCCCAGAACTGGAACAGCGCCAGCCCGATCGCCAATGCGCCGCCGATGATCGCGCCGACATACGGAATGAAGGTCAGGATTCCCGCGACCGCTCCGACCACCAGCCCGAATTGCAGCCCGACCAGCATCAGCGTCACCGCGTAGTAGGTGCCGAGGATCAGGCAGACCGTGCCCATGCCGCGAATGAAGCTGGCCAGCGTCGCGTCGATGTCGCGTGCAAGACGGCGCACGACCGGCGCGTGATCGCGCGGCAGCATGTGGTCGATTTCGGTCATCATGTGGTCCCAGTCATAAAGCAGATAGATCGCCACCACTGGCGCCACCACGAGGATCACCACGATGTTCAACAGCGAAGCCGCCGAGGTGACCAGCGCCTCGATCATTGCCACGCCCCGCTCGCGAATGGTGTTGCCCAACTGGGTGAGGGTCTCATGCGCGGTCGAATCGGGGTCGAAAAGCGATGGGAAATGCAAGAAGAGGAAGGCACGAAAATCGCCGGTCAGCTGTGGCACGATCTCGAAGAGCGCGATCGCCTGGGCTACCAGCGTCGGCACCACCAGAAGCACAACAAGCGCGAAGAGCAAAATGAGAGCGAGCGTGATGACCACGACCGCGGCGATGCGACTCAGCCCCAGCCGCTGCAACCGGTCGGCGACCGGGTCGAGGAAATAGGCGATCGCGGCGCCGATGATGAAGGGCAGCATCACGTCGCCAAGGAACCACATCAGCACAAGGAAGACGGCCGATGCGATGCCCCAATATGTCGCCTGTTGCTTGACCGGTAATGCCATTCGCGCGCTCCTAAGCTTTGCAGACCATCTCACCCGTGCGGGGACCGGAATCAAGGGGCCGATGCCGCCGAAAGCCGCCGATCCTCCCTTGTCTGGCGCGGTGCAAGGCCATAGACGAGAGACGGTACCCCATCGACAGAGGTTCGTCATGCGTCTCAGCCGTTATTTTCTGCCCGTCCTGAAGGAAACCCCCGCCGAGGCGCAGATCGCCAGCCACCGGCTGATGCTGCGGGCGGGGATGATCAAGCAGGCGAGCGCCGGGATCTACTCGTGGCTGCCGCTGGGGTTCAAGGTGCTGCGCAAGATCGAGAACATCGTCCACGAGGAGCAGGTGCGCGCGGGTCACGTCCCGATGCTGATGCCGACGCTGCAATCGGCCGACCTGTGGCGAGAATCTGGGCGCTACGACGATTACGGCGCCGAGATGCTGCGCATCACCGACCGCCACGGCCGCGACATGCTCTACGGTCCCACCAACGAGGAGCTGATCACCGACATCTTCCGCAGCCATGTCGGCAGCTACAAGGATCTGCCGCTGACCCTCTATCACATCCAGTGGAAGTTCCGCGACGAGGTGCGTCCGCGCTTCGGGGTGATGCGGGGCCGGGAATTCTTCATGAAGGACGGCTACAATTTCGACCTGACCAAGGAAGACGCGCTGCACGCCTATAACCGCCACATGGTCAGCTATCTGCGCACCTACGAACGGATGGGCCTGCAGGCGATCCCGATGCGCGCCGATAGCGGCCCGATCGGCGGCGACGACACGCACGAATTCCTCGTGCTCGCCGATACCGGCGAATCGGAAGTGTTCTACGACAGCGCGATCACCGACCTGAAGCTCGGCGACCGGATTGTCGATTACGACAGCCCTGAGGATTGCGCCGCCATCGTGGACGAGTGGACCGCGCCCTATGCCCGCACCGACGAGACCCATGACGAGGCGAAATTCAACGCCGTCCCAGAGGATCGCCGCCGCACCTGGCGCGGCATCGAGGTGGGCCAGATCTTCTATTTCGGCACCAAGTATTCCGAGCCGATGGGCGCCACCGTGCAGGGCCCCGATGGCAAGGCTGTGCCGGTGCACATGGGCAGCCACGGCATTGGTGTCAGCCGTCTTGTGGGCGCGATCATCGAGGCGAGCCATGACGAGAGCGGCATCATCTGGCCCGAGGGGGTCACGCCCTTCCATGTCGGGATCGTCAATCTCAAGCAGGGCGATGCGGAGTGCGACGCGGCCTGCGAGGCGCTTTACCAGTCGCTGACCCTGCTGGGGCTGGAGCCGCTATATGACGATCGCGACGAGCGTGCGGGCGGCAAGTTCGCCACGATGGACCTGATCGGTCTGCCCTGGCGGGTCACGGTGGGGCCGCGCGGCCTGAAGACCGGCATGCTGGAATTGACCAGCCGCCGCACCGGCGAAAGCGAGGAATTGTCCCCCGAGGCGGTGGTGGAGCGTCTTGCGGATATCTACGCGGCGCATGTGTTGCAGCCGGCGTTCTGAGAGGGCGCAAGGACGCTCGCGTGATCATTCGAGCGACGTCCCCTTCGCGGTATGCTGCGCGACGCGCCGCAGCGCCATCGAATGTCCGCCTCCCGGACAGGCGATCTTTCAAAGCTGGTGCGTTGATCGGCTCTTCTGCAGGGGTACGGGATAAAACGCCTCGAACGGCCCTCAGGTCGCCTGCCCGCGGACATGCGATGGCGCTGCTTGAAATGATCTTCCTTTTAAGGTCCCGCCCCCCGCACGCCATCTTGACGCCGTCCGCCGAACACCGCACTGAACCCGCGCAAGTCTCAGGAGGCCGCGATGGCCAGATCCCCCGCCCCCTTCGCCGCGTTCGAGTGGCTGATCGCCTGGCGCTACCTGCGCGCCAAACGCGCCGAGGGCGGTGTCAGCGTCATGACCTGGATCAGCCTGATCGGTATCACGCTGGCGGTCTTCGCGCTGATCGCCACGCTCGCCGTGCGTTCTGGCTTTCGCGCTGAATTCGTCGACACGATCCTTGGCGCCAATGCCCATGCGACGGTCTACAGCGCCGGGTCGATCGACCCCGCGACCGGCCGCGTCGACCGCACCATCGCCGACTACCAGGCGATGGCCGAGCGCGTGCGCGAGGTGCCGGGCGTCACGAGGGTCGCGCCGCTGGTCAAGGGGCAGGTGATGGCCAGTGCCGAAGGCCGCAATGCCGGCGTGCAGGTCTTTGGCATTTCGCCGGGTGATCTGAGGGCGATCCCGCGCGTCGTCGATCCCGAGACCGGGCGCGGCGATCTGGGCGGCTTCGAGGCGGGCATCGCGATCGGTTCCGGCGTCGCGCAGGAGCTTGGCGTGACGCTGGGCGACCGGATCAAGCTGATCTCGCCAGACGGGGTCAAGACACCGTTCGGCACCACGCCGCGGATCAACGCCTACGAGGTGACCTATATCTTCAGCGTCGGGCGCTACGACATCGACCGGGTGCGCGTGTATCTGCCGTTTTCCGAGGCTCAGACCTTCTTCAACCGCGACGGGCGCGCGGACGAACTGGAGGTGACGGTCGCCGAGCCCGAGAACATCGAGGCCATGGTGCCGGACCTGCTGCGGGCCGCGGGCGAGCGCGCACAGGTCTGGACGTGGCGGGATGCCAGCGGATCCTTCCTGCGCGCGCTCGAGGTCGAGGACAACGTGATGTTCGTGATCCTGTCGATCCTCGTGCTGATCGCGGCGATGAACATCACCAGCGGGCTGATCATGCTGGTCAAGAACAAGGGGCGGGATATCGGCATCCTGCGCACCATGGGGCTGAGCGAGGGATCGGTGCTGCGCATCTTCTTCATCTGCGGGGCGTTCACCGGGCTCATCGGCACCGCCGCGGGGGTGGTGCTGGGATGTCTTTTCGCGATCTATATCGATCCGATCTTCTCGGCGGTGAACGTGATGATGGGCGGGCAGGTCTGGGACCCGTCGATTCGCGGCATCTACCAGTTGCCGGCGCAATTGCAGCTGGGTGACGTGCTGACGGCGGTGGCGCTGTCGCTGGGGCTGAGCTTCGTGGTCACGATCTTTCCGGCGCGGCGCGCCGCGCGGATGAACCCGGTGGAGGCGTTGCGCTATGAGTGATCCGGTGCTGGGTCTTTCGGGGATCGACAAGACCTACAACAAGGGCCGCCCCGGCGAGGTGCAAGTGCTGGCCGGCGTCGACCTGGCGCTGGAAAAGGGCGAGATGGTGGCGCTTGTCGCGCCCTCGGGCGCGGGCAAGTCCACGCTTCTGCACATCGCGGGGCTTCTCGACGTGGCGGATGCCGGCCGGGTCGAGATCGGCGGTGCGGACATGAGCGGTCTTGGCGACCGGCGCCGCACGCGGGTGCGGCGCGCCGAGGTCGGTTTCATCTACCAGTTTCACCATCTGCTGCCCGAGTTTACCGCGCTGGAAAACGTCGCACTGCCGCAGCGCGCGAACGGCGTGGCGCGCCTCGCGGCGGAGGATCGCGCGATGCATCTGCTGGAGCAGGTGGGCGTGGGCCCGCGCGCCGGGCACCGCCCGTCGGCGCTGTCGGGGGGTGAGCAGCAGCGCGTGGCGTTCTGCCGTGCGCTGGCCAACAGCCCGCGCGTGCTGCTGGCCGACGAGCCGACCGGCAACCTCGACCCCGAGACAGCCGACCAGGTCTTCGAGACGCTGACCGGGCTGGTGCGCGACACCGGCCTGTCGGCGCTGATCGCGACGCACAATCTTGGCCTCGCCGCGCGCATGGACCGGACCCTCAAGCTGGATCAGGGGCGGGTCGTCGCGGGCTGAGCGCGCGGCTTGCAGGGCCCCGGTGTCAGCCTAGGTCGCTCACGTATGGAGGTACTTTCATGCGACATGTCATCCTATCCCTGATCCTGATGGCCGGCCTGACCGGCGGGGCGCGCGCCGACGAGACGGCGATGCGGTCGGTGATCTCCGACCAGATCGAGGCGTTCCTCGCCGAGGACACCGAGCGCGCCTTCAAGCATGCCAGCCCGTTCATCCAGCGCAAGTTCGGCACGCCGGAAACCTTCGGCGACATGGTGCGCAACGGCTACCCGATGGTCTGGCAGCCTTCGGACGTGACCTTCCTCGATCTCGAGGTGATCGACGGCACGCCTTTTCAAAGCGTGCGCATGCGCGGGCCGGGCGGCACCTCGTGGATCGTCGACTACGAGATGATCGAGGTGGACGGCGAATGGCGCATCAACGGCGTGCGTGTCCGCGAGGCGCCGGGTCTAAGCACGTGACGGGCCGCCGGGGCACCGTCACGGTGGTCTGACACACGGTTAACAGGATCAGTCTATCCCCTTTCCCCGATCACGCGCGGCGCGGGACAAGGAAAGGGACTGACATGAACAAGGCAATCACCCAAGGCATCGTCTTCATGCCCCGGCCATTTTCGGCCGGCCTCGACACATGGTCGAGCGGCGATGGCAGGCCCGGCACTGACACCTACGACATGGCCGCCAACGCGGCCTTCGTTCCGGCCGATCAGGATTTCGGTGGCGCGCTGGAGATCCAGAAGACCGACAGCGTGCAGCGCCTGCGCTACATGGACGAGACCCCGATCCTGCCCGGCTGCTACCTGCGGGTGCGTGTGCGCATCAAGGCGCTGGCGGGCAACCTGCCGGACGTGCGCATCGCCGCCTTCGCCGGGGACGGTGCCGGCGCTGCGCTGCCGGGGGTGACGCTGAGCGGGCCCGCGGTCCCTCTGACCACTTATGGCGAGGTGGTCGAGGTCAGCGCCATCGTCGGCACCGGGCAGCGGCAGGGCGTCGACATGGTCTGGGGACCCGAGGCCGTGTTCGGCCATTTCGGGATCGACCTCACCGGGCCCTCGGGCGGCGTGGTGCGCATCGACGATATCGAGATCGAGGATGTCAGCCGGTTCTTCCTGCGCGACGTGATCGCCACCGTGGACGTGCGCGACTATGGGGCCATCGGTGACGGGGTGACCGACGATCACGCCGCGTTCGAGGCCGCCGACACCGCCGCGGGCGGGCGTGAGATCATCGTGCCGGCGGGCACCTATTACCTTGGGCAAAGCACCACGATCCAGAGCCGCATCCGCTTCGAGGGCACGCTTGTGATGCCCGATGACGCGATCCTCGCATTGACCGCGAATTACCACCTGCCGGCCTATATCGACGCCTTCGGCGACAGCGAGTTGGCCTTCATCAAGGCGTATCAGGCGCTTTTGAACAATGCCGGGCATGTCACGCTGGATCTGGCCGGGCGCAAGATCGCCCTGCGGGCACCCGTCGACATGGCCGCGGCGGTCGGCAACCGTACCACCTACAACCAGCGCCACGTGATCCGGAACGGCCAGTTCTCGGTCTTTCCGACGCCTGATTTTGACACCGAGGTCGTCACCTCGCAGGCGACCTACACTCCTGAAAGCAACGCCAAGGAGCTGACCGGCGTCGTGAACGTGGCCAACGTGCCGGTCGGCGCGCTGGTCGAGGGCAATGGCGTGGGACGCGAGGTCTATGTCAGCGCGCGCAACGTCGCGACCGGGCGGATCACCCTCAGCCAGCAGCTTTACGACGCGTCCGGAACCCAGGTCTTCACCTTCCGGCGGTTCAAGTACATCCTCGACTTCAGCGGCTTTCAGGACGTGTCGCGGATGGTGTTCTCCGAGGTGGATTTCCAGTGCGGCGCCAGTTGCAGCGGCGTCCTGTTGCCGCCGCAGGGTTCGGCCAACCATTTCCGCGACTGTTTCTTCACCCGCCCCAAGGATCGCGGCATCACCAGCCATGGCGAGGGCGACCAGGGCATGATGATCGACCGCTGCCAGTTCCTGTCCGACGAGGGCCCGCTTCTGGTGGGCGACCGCAAGACGATCGGCTTCAACGCCAATGCCAACGATCTCAAGATCCGCGACAACCGTGCGCCGTTCTTCCGGCATTTCGCGGTGATGGCCGGGTCGAGCTCGCTGATCTCGGGCAATCACGTGTTCCAGGGCGACGCGGCGTCGAACGGCATCCGCAGCGCCGGCTTCGTGCTGACCCGCACCAACAATCGCGGCACGCTGAGCGGCAACTACATCGACAACTGCTTCATCGAATGGGGCAACGAACACGACGCGGCCCCGGATTTTGCCGCCGAGTTCTCGTTCAGTGCGCTCAGCATCACCGGCAACGTGTTTCTGGCCAGCGACATGGCGCCTTGGTTCACCTACATCACCGTCAAGCCTTATGGTCCGGGGCATTTCCTCGACGGGATGATCGTCACCGGCAACACCTTCCGCGGCATCGGCACGATCGACCGGGTCGAGACCGTCGATACCAGCTTTGCCGATCTCGATTACGACCGGATACGCAACATCACTTTCGCCGAGAACAGCTTTCACAACGTGACCGTACAGGCGGCAAGCCCGCTGGTGATGGCGCATGTCGAGGCCAGCGCAAGCGCCACCTGGATCGTCGAGCCGGCGCCGCGACTGCCCTTCGGGGCCTGGGCGCAAACCGTGGTGTCGGTGCTGCCCGAGGGGCCATTGCGCGACGGCGTGAACGGGATCGTCCATCACGCGCCCTATTTCGAGGCCGCGCAAGGCCCCGAAAAGGACCGCATCCACCTGCGCTGGCCGGTCCCTGTGTCCGGCAAGGTCATCCTGCGGGTTGGCATAGACGCCGCCGACTGACGCGGTCCTGTTTCCCGGTCGCGATCTCTGGCGCCTTCAGAACATGCGCCAGAGATCCAGCGAAAGCCCCCGCCTGTCGCTGCCCGTCAGCGGCTGCGTCAGGCCGATCTCCAGATGCGTGCCGGGCTTCGTCTCGTAGACGAACGACGGTGCGAACTTGGCATAGCCGTCCCCGGTATCGGGTTGACCGGCCTGAAGCTGCAGGATGATCTTGGCCCGCTTCGTGATCGACAGGCCGAAGGTCAGATCGGTTTCCAGCGTCATGGCGCCGCTGCCGGCCAGCACCATGCGCCCGTCGGCATTCAGCCAGCCGCCCCTATCCCACAGGGTTATGCCCCGCCCGACGGACAGGCCGGGGCGCAGGGCGGTCTCTTCCCCGACCTCGCCCGCGCCCAGTTCCACGGCCAGTTTGGTCTGGCGCGTCTCGCGTCCCAGCGGCAGGCGCATGAACACGACGGCTTTCGAGACGCGCAGCGTGTCATGGCCCGCATCTAAGCCGAGGGTCAGCCGCTCGGCCAGACCGTATTCGGCGTAAAGCCCGGCATCCAGCCCGTAAAAGCCGTATTCGTCTGGCTCGGTCACCCGGCCAGAGAGTTCGACGAACGCCGTGCCCTTCTCGCGCAGCCATGCGCCGGCCTCCGCCACCGGTGCGAGCCAGAGCAGAAGAACGACCGCAAGCGTCAGGCATCGCACCATGGTTACCCCTCGGACAACATTGCTTAACAAAGGGTAAAGGGATGGTTAACGCGGCCGCGGAATTTACCGCGGCGTCCGCGCATGCTAGGAACGCGTCCAAAACGAGGAGCGTGCCATGCCGCATATCACCGAGACTGCAGGCCAGCAGGCCGTGATCACCACCTTCGAGGTGACGCCGGGCACCTGCCAGGACCTGATCGATCTTCTGAACGCGGCCTATCGCGACGTGATCGCGGATCGCGACGGCTTCATCGCCGCGGCACTGCATGTCAACGACGCGCAGACCCGGATCGCGATCTATTCGCAATGGCGGACCCGCGAGGATTTCCAGGCGATGCTGCGCAGCGACGAGATGCGCGCGCGCAATCGCGAGATCAACGCGCTCTGCCGCAATTTCGAGCCGGTGATGTACGACGTCGCGGGGTGTTTCTGATGCAGGACGACCCCCAGCAGACCGACGCGCTGACACGAGAGATCCGCGCGCTTCGGGCCGAACTGGAGCTGCTCAACAGCCACCGCTTCGTGCGGATCCACAACAACATGCCGCGCCTGCTGGCGTTCAATTTCGCGCGCGGGCTCGCGGTCGGATTGGGCACGCTTCTGGGAGCGACGGTGCTGCTGTCGCTGCTCGTCTGGGCGCTCAGCCAGATCGAGTTCCTGCCGATCATCGGCGACTGGGCCGCGCAGATCGCCGAGCAGATGCGCGACGCACGCGAGTGACCGTGCGGAGACGTCAGAGCCTCGCGGCGAGACCGCGCGCGCAGTCCTCGATGAGGTCGAGCGTGCCGTCGAAATCGCGCGTCATATAGGGATCTGGCACGTGGTCCATGCCGCGATCGGGCGCGTAATCGGTGAAAAGCCGCACGGGCGTCGCGGCACCCGCCGGGCGCACTGCCTCGATGGCCCGCAGGTTGGCGGCATCCATCGCGACGATCAGGTCGAAGCGGTCGAAATCGCGCGCGGTGATCCGGCGGGCGCGCAGATCCGACAGGTCGTAGCCGCGGGCGCTGGCGGCGTCCTGCATCGGGCCATAGGGCGGATCGCCCACGTGCCAGTCGCCTGTGCCGGCGCTGTCGGTGGTTGCCGCAGGGACCAGTGTGCGAAACACCCCCTCGGCACTGGGCGAGCGGCAGATATTACCGAGGCAGACGAAGAGGATGCGGTGGGTCATGCGGGCTCCTTTGCCGCAACGTTATAGATCAGGAGGGCGCGATGCAAAAGATCGTCATACTCACCGGCGCCGGGATTTCGGCGGAAAGCGGGCTGGCCACGTTCCGCGACGCGGGCGGGCTCTGGGCGCAGCACCGGATCGAGGATGTCGCGACCCCCGACGCCTTCGCGCGCGATCCCGAGCGGGTGCACGCGTTCTACAATGCAAGGCGCGCGCAGGCCGACGAGGTGCAGCCCAATGCCGCGCACCAGGCGCTGGCGCGCCTTCAGGCCGAGCATTCCGGCGAGGTGGTGATCGTGACGCAGAACGTGGATGCGCTGCACGAGGCGGCAGGCGCCCGTGACGTCATTCACATGCACGGCGAACTGGCGCGCGCGCTGTGTGCCGCTTGCGGCGAAAGATGGCCGGTCACCGGCGACATATCGCCCGCCGAGGCTTGCCCCGCCTGCGCGGCGCGGGCCTGTCGCCCCGACGTCGTCTGGTTCGGCGAAATCCCCTACCGGATGGACGAGATCCTGAACCATCTGCAGGGCGCGGAGATCTTCGCCGCCATCGGCACGTCGGGAGAGGTCTATCCCGCCGCCGGTTTCGCCCAAGAGGCCGCCGGTCACGGGGCCCATTGCGTCGAGATCAACCTCGAGGCAAGCGCGGTATCGCGCGATTTCGACGAAGCGCGGCAGGGCCGCGCCTCGGAGATGGTGCCTGCCTGGGTCGCGGAGGTGCTGGGCGGCTAGTGATCTTTGGTGTTCTCGTGCCCGTGATCCTGCCCGTGCTGGTGGCCGTCCTGGTGCCCGTGCCCCTGATCCGGGTCACGCTCGAGATCGACGGGGACGTCGAGCGTCATCTCGCCCGACGTCTCGAAGGTCAGGGTCAGCGGTATCGTGTCGCCCTGCTCGAAGGGTGCGGTCAGGCCCATGAACATGACGTGATCGCCGCCCCGTTTCATCACGAGCCGGCCATCACCGGCGGGTAACTCGAACCCCTCCTCGACATGGATCATGCGCATCACGCCGTCGTCTTCGCGGTGCGTGTGCAGTTGCACCTTCTCAGCGGCGGGCGAGGTGACACCGATCAGGCGGTCGGCCGCGTCGCCATGGTTGTAGATCACCATGAAGGCGGCGCCGGTTTTCGCCATCGGGCTGGCGCTGCGGGCATAGGGATGGTGGATCTCGATCTGCTGCGCGAGGGCGGGGGTCGCGAGGGCGAGGCTGGCGCAGACGCCGAGCAGGCTGGATTTGAGGGACATCGCGTCTCTCCTTTCGGTCTGAATGTATCAATGACGGGATCAGACCGGGGCGGGCGGCGCGCGGGCCAGCATCGCGGGCCGCGAAAGCGGGATGGGATGGGTCGCGTCGGCGAAGGGGTGCCGTGCCGTCGCAACGGCCATGCGCGGCACGGGGAGGGGATCGCGCGGCTCGGTGGCGTAGAAGGCCAGCAGGCAGTCGGGGCAGGCATGCGGCGGGTCAATCGGGGCCCCGCTTGCATCCACGGGCACGCTGCGCGAGCCGTCGCCGCCGCAAATCACAATCTCGCCTGCCGGCAGCGGAGCCGCGCGGGCCACCGCCAGCGTGACGCTGGTCAGCGCCAGGAAAAGGCAAAGCCCGCAGGCCGTGATCGCGCGCAGAGGCTCCATGGACGGGAAGGATAGGCGCCGCGGCGCGCGGCTGACAAGCGACAAAGTGCTGCACGCCTCCGCAAATGCAAACAGCCCCGCCGGACTGGCAAGGCTGCGAATTACACGATCGAATCGGGGCGTCAGGCGCTTGCGGCCTGCACCTTGGCGATCTCTTTCTTGATCTTAAGGGCCGTCGGTGAGAGCTTCTCGTCCTTGGCCTTGGCGAGGAACACGTCCAGACCGCCGCGGTGATCGACGCTGCGCAGCGCATGGGTGGTGATTCGCAGCTTGATCCCGCGCCCGAGGGCCTCGGATTGCAGGGTCACGTCGTGAAGGTTCGGCAGATACCGGCGCTTGGTCTTGTTGTTGGCGTGGCTGGAGTTCCAGCCGACCATCGGGCCTGTTCCGGTCAGTTCGCAGCGGCGCGACATGGGATCATCCTCGTTTCGGGTTGGGGGCGTGTGGATACCCCGTCTGACACATGGGCGGGTGCCGCCCTAGGCAGCCCCCGGAATTCGATGTAAGGCGGATAGGCATAAACCCGAGGCGCGTCAAGGGTGTCGCCCCGGAAATCGGGATGCGGGCCGCCGTTGCGCGGCCCCTCGCAACGACAAGGAGAGACGGCATGGAAATCATCAGACCGGAGACCCGCCCGCATCGGCGCGCCGATGCCGCCTATTTCACCGGCACCGTCTGGCAGGAGCCGGTGATCGAGGCGCCGGAGCCCGCGCGCGTCCGCGCCCTGCGGGTAACGTTCGAGCCGGGCGCGCGCACCGCGTGGCACACGCATCCGCTGGGCCAGACGCTGCACGTGCTTTCGGGGGTCGGGCGCATCGCCACCCGCGGCGGCAAGGTGCAGGCGATCCGCGCCGGCGAGACGGTGTGGATTCCACCGGGCGAGGAGCACTGGCACGGCGCGGCCCCCGACCAGATGATGTGCCACCTGGCCATTCAGGAGGGGCAGGACGGGCGCACGGCCGACTGGCTGGAGCAGGTGAGCGACGCCGAGTACGCGGGCGACTGAACCCGTCAGCCGCTCGCGATCTCGAGAAATCGGGCGATCTCGGCATCGGTGATCGACCAGTCGCAGACCAGCCGCATCATCAGCGGCTCGTGGTCCGGACCATCATCTACTGGTCCTTCATACATGGCGTAGCGCGCCCCGGCGGCGCGCAGGCGCTGATGTGTGGCGCGCGGCAGTCGGGCGAAGATCATGTTCACGTCGCGCTCGAACATCATCTCGGCGCCGGGCAGGGCGCGCAGCCCGTCGGCCAGCCTTGCCGCCTGCGCGTTGGCGGTCTGCGCCGAGGTCAGCCACAGATCGTCCCTCAGATAGCCCAGCATCTGCGCCGAGAGATACCGATGCTTGGACACCAGATGCGCTGCCCGCTTGCGTCGCAGCTCGAACTCCCACGCGTTTTCGGGGGAGAAGAAGATCACCGCCTCGACCCCGAGGCAGCCATTCTTGGTGCCGCCCATGCTGACCGCGTCGATGCCCGCCTTCCACGTCATCTCGGCGGGGCTGCAGCCAAGGCTTGCCACCGCGTTGGCAAAGCGTGCGCCGTCCATGTAGGCGGGGATCCGGTGCGCGCGGGCCACCTCGCACAGTGCGGCGATCTCGTCGCAATCATGCACGCGTCCGCGCTCTGTCGCCTGGGTCAGCGCCAACGGCCCGTGTTGCGGATTGTGCACGTCGCCGGCGGGCCATGCCGCCAGCGCGTCCCGCAACTGATCGGGCGTCATCTTGTCGTGCTCGCCGACGAGGCTCAGCTTGGCGCCGCCGGTGAAGAACTCGGGCGCGTTGCATTCGTCGGTATGGATATGCGCCAGCGGTGTGCAGAACACCGTCTGCCACGGCTGCGACAGCGTCGCGAGCGCCAGCGCGTTGGCCGCGGTGCCAGTCGCCACCAGGTAGACGCTGGCCTGCGGCGCCTCGAACAGGTCGCGCAGCCGGTCGCGCACCTCGTCCATCAGGGCGTCGGCCCCGTAGGAGGGCGCGTGCCCCTCGTTGGCCTCGCTCATCGCCTGCATCACCGCCGGCAGGGCGGGGCCGGAATTGTCGGAGGCGAACTGCATCAGGTGGGCTCCTCTATGATGTGGCCTTCCCAGTCCTCTTCGGCGATCTCGAATTCCGGCAGGGTGCGGTGCTGCATCGACACGCCGGCCTCGTGCACGCTGTCGGCCGTGCCCGAGATCAGCGGGTGCCAGTCGTATAGCGGTTTGCCCTCGTGCAGCAGCTTGTAGGCGCAGGTCGAGGGCAGCCAGTAGGCGTGACGCTCGATCGTGTGCGGTTTCAGGCTGATGCATTCCGGCACGAAGCGGTGGCGGGTCTCGTACTGCCCGCAGCGGCAGGTGGTGTCGTCGAAAAGCCGGCAGGCGACGCGGGTCAGCGCGACCTCGCCGGTGTCCTCGTCCTCCAGCTTGTTGAGGCAGCATTTGCCGCAGCCGTCGCACAGCGCCTCCCATTCGCGCACCGTCATCCGGTTGAGCGGCGTGGTCTCCCAGAAGCGCGGGCGCAGGCCGGTGCGGTCGATGGGGTCCGCAGCGTCGGTCATAATGCCCCCAATACGTCCCGCGCCCGGACGCAATCGGCATCCATCTGCGCGATGAACGCCTCGAGGCTGTCGAAGCTTTCCTCGGGGCGCAGGTATTCGACCAGCGCCACCGACAGATGCGCGTCGTAGAGATCGCCGGAGAAGTCGAAGAGGAAGGTCTCGATATTGGGCAACTCGCCCTGGAACATCGGCCGCACGCCGACCGAGGCCGCGCCGTGGTAGTGGCCCGCATGCGGCCCGTCGAGCACGTCGACCAGCACCGCGTAGACGCCGAATTTCGGCGGATGCAGCCCCGCGATCGACATGTTGGCGGTGGGGTAGCCCAAGGTGCGCCCGCGCTGCTCGCCGCCGATCACCGGCCCGTCGATGCGGTGCCAGTGGCCCAGCATGGCGGCGGCGCCACGCGGGTCGCCGTCGGTCAGCGCGCGGCGGATCGCGGTGGACGAGACCTGACCGCTCTCGCCCTCGAGGATCCGCGCGATGGTCACGCCGAACCCCATTTCGGTGGCGAACTCCTGCAGCATCTCGGCAGTGCCCGCGCGGCCCTTGCCAAAGCAGAAATCCGCCCCGACGACGACATGCGCGAGGCCCAGCCCGTCGCGAATCACGGTCTTGGCGAAGTCTCGCGGGCTGAGCGCGGCGAGGGCAGCGTTGAAGTTGATCTCGTAAAGCCTCTCCACCCCCAGCTTTTCCAGCCGGTGGGCGCGGGCCTCGCGGTTCATTAGCCGGAAAGGCGGCGCCTCGGGGGCGAAATATTCGCGCGGATGCGGCTCGAATGTCAGGATGCCCAAGGGGGCGCCGATGGCCTCGCCGGCTGTCCGGGCCTGCTCGATCACCGACAGGTGGCCCAGATGCACCCCGTCGAAATTCCCGATCGCGGCAGAGGCCCCGCGATCGGCGTCATCGACATAGGTGTGATCCCGTATGATACGCATGCGCGTGGGTTAGCCTTGGATTGTAAACGGCGCAAGGGCGATCAGGCGGGCCGCCGGCGCGTCAGCACGGCCACCAGCCAGACCAGCCCGAGCAACACCGCCGCGCCCGCGACAAACAGCCCGAGCGCTGCCGCGAGGGACTGCGCGGGCGCGAGAGCGGCCAGCGGCGCGGGCAGGCGGCCCGCGACCATCACCCAGCCCATCGTCGCGGCGAACCAGCCCAGCACCAGCGCGCCCCCCGCCCCGAGGCTCGGGCGCAGGGCGCGCACCCGCAGGCCGCGGCGCAGGGCGGTGATCGGCTGCGCGAGGTCGCGCCCGATGGCCAGCAGCGCTGGCACGACGAGCAGTACCAGCACCATCCCGAAGCCCAGCCCGTAGACCAGCGTGATCACCGTGGGCTTGAGGAACTGCGCCTGCGTGGATTGCTCGAACAGCAGCGGCGTCAGCCCCAGAACGGTGGTCAGCGTGGTCAGCAGCACCGCGCGCAGGCGGTCGCAGGTGCCGTCGATGATCGCCGGGATCAGGCCGCGTTTTTCGGCATGCTCGTCGATCGAGGTGACCAGCACGATGGAGTCGTTGATGATGATGCCGGTCATCCCCAACAGCCCCACGACGGTGAACATCGACAGCGGCACGTCCCATTGCGCATGCCCCCAGATCGTGCCGACAAGGCCGAAGGGGATGATCGCCATCACCACCGCGGGCCGGGTCCAGCTGGCAAAGACCAGCGCCAGCACGAGGTAGATCCCCAGCAGCGTGCCGATCAGCCCGGTCCGGGCATCGGCCATGAATTCGTCCTCCTGTTCGCTGAGGCCCGACAGGCGGTATTCGACCTGATGCGTCGCGGCGATCTCGGGCAGGATCTGGGTCTCGAGCGCCGCGGTGATCTCGGCGGCGCGGGCGGGATCGTCCTCGGAGATGTCGCCGGTCACGCTGATCAGGCGCAGCCCGTTCTCGCGCCGCACGGTGGCAAAGCCGGTGCGCTGCGTCACGCTGACCACGTCCGCCACCGGCACGTATTGCCCAGAGGGCGCGCGCAATTGCATGGTCTGCAGGAAATCGGCGGTCAGCTCGTCCTCGGGCAGTTCGACCCGCACCTCGGCAGAGCGCGGCCCTTCGGGATAGGTCGCGGCCTCGATCCCGTTGATCCTGTCGCGCAGGGCCTGCCCGAGCGCGTCGACGGTGAACCCCATCGCGGCGCCCTGCGGGGTCAGGTCGAGGATCAGTTCGGTCTTGTCATAGGCAAGGTTGTCTTCCAGCGCCGACACTTCGGGGTAGCGCCCGAGGGCCGTCTTCAGCGCCTCGGCGGCCTCTTTCAGCCCGTCGGCGCTGGCCCCGTAAAGCTGGATGTCGAGCGCGTCGCCGCCGGGCCCGGACCGCCCGCCGCGAAAGCTGAGCGTCTCGGTCAATGGCAGTTGCGTCACCCGCTCCTGCAGGTCGGCGACGAAGGCGAAGCTGGAATAGGGACGCAGATCGGCATCGATCAGCTCGATGGTGATGCCGCCCAGCAGGTCGACGTCCTTGGTGTCGGACCCCGCCAGCCCGCGCCCGGCCGTGCCGCCGACCTGCGCAATCACGTACGCCAGCGGGTTGGTGCCGTGACGCTCTTCGTATTCCTGCCCCAGCTCTTCCGTGGCGCGCTGCATCTCGCGCATCTGCGCCAGCGTATCGGCGCGCTCGGCCCCCGGCGCCATGGCGAAATTGCCAGACACGGTGCCCTGTTCGGGTGCGTTGAAGAACCGCCATGTCACATCGCCGCGCATGAAACTGGCGACCTGCGTGGCCAGCAGCAGCACGACGCAGGCCAGCACCACGTAGCGCGCGCGGATGAGCAGCCCCAGCAGGGGGCGGAACGCCCGCTCGCGGAACGCGGTGAAGCCGGTATTCACCACCCGGCTGGGCAGATCGTACCAGTGCGCGCGCCCCGAATGGGCCAGCGCGTGGTTCATGTGATGCGGCAGGATCAGGAAGCATTCGACAAGGCTCGCGGTCAGCACCGCGATCACCGTGAAGGGGATGTCGTAGATCAGGTCACCGAACCGGCCGCCGATATAGGCCAGCCCGAAGAACGCGATCAGCGTGGTCAGCGTAGCGGAAAACACCGGCAACGCCATGCGCGTCGCGGCGCGCTCGGCGGCGACGGGGGGCGGCTCGCCGTAGCGGCGGTGGCGGGCGTCGGCATGTTCGCCCACAACGATGGCGTCGTCCACGACGATACCGAGCGTGATGATGATCGCGAAAAGCGAAATCATGTTCAGCGTCAGCCCGGCGGCATGCATGATCGCGATGGCCCCCAGCATCGCCACGGGAATTCCCGCCGCCACCCAGAACGCCGTGCGCGCGTTGAGAAACAGGAACAAAAGCCCCACCACCAGCGCCAACCCGGTCAGCGCATTGTCCAGCAGCATGCTGATCCGCCCCGAGATCGCTTCGGACCGGGTGCGGATGAGGTCGAGCGTCACGCCCTCGGGCGCGGTGCGTTCAAGACTTTGCGCCACCTCGCGCACCTGCGCCTCGACATCCAGCGCGTCGCCCTGCGACGAGCGGTCGACGCGCACCGAGATCGCGGGGCTGTCGCCGACGAAATAGGCGGTGTCGCGGGCCGCGCCCGACACCCGGATGCGGGCCACGTCGCCGATGGTCAACGCCGTGCCGTCGGGCTGCATCCGCAGGCGGATGCCGGCGATCTCGTCCGCGCTGCGCTTTTCGCGCCCCGTTCGAACGCGGGTATTGGCGCCCTCAACGTCACCGGCGGGATCGGTGTCAATCTCGGCGGCGATGGCGGTGGCGATTTCGCGCATGGTGACGCGGTGCGCCATGAGATTGACGCCCGGCACCTCGATGACGGTCTCGGGCGCTGCGACGCCTTCGATCGTGGTCCGCGTCACGCCCGCCTCGAACAGCCGCGCGACGAATTCGTCGGCGATGCCGCCCAGTTGCTCTGTCCCCACCGGGCCGGTGATCACCACGTCGGTCACTCTGTCGCGCCACGCGCCGCGCCGGACCACGGGTTCCTCGGCCTCGTCGGGCAACTCGGTCACCTGGTCGAGCGCCGCCTGCACCTCGTTGGTGGCGCGGCCCATGTCCCAGCCCGGCTCGAATTCCAGCACGATGCTGGCGCGGGTTTCACGGCTCGACGCGGTCGCGGTATCGACGCCCTCGACGCCCAGCAGCACCGGTTCGAGGACCTGCACGACGGCGTTGTCCATGTCCTCGGCGCTGGCGCCTTCCCAGACGACCGAGACGGTGACGTTGTCGATGACGATATCGGGGAAGAACTGCGCCCGCATGCGCGGCATGGCCATCAGGCCAAGCGCGATCAAAAACACCAGCAGCAGGTTGGCCGCGGTACGGTGCCGCGTGAACCACGAGATGACGCCGGCCACGGCGCTCAGCCCCCCATCCGGCGTTCGAGGCGTTCCACGGTGCGCGCCGGCACCTGCGCGCGGTCGAGATCCGACAGCAGCCGGTTGCGTTCGGCCTCGGGCAGCGCGTCGTCGCGGGTCACGTAGGCCTTGAGGCGCGCGCGCCGGTCGGGGCTGAGCGTCAGGGTGCGGGCCTCGCCCGCCACGGCCTCGGGCGCGAGGCGGCGTACCTTGACGCCGGGGCCGAGGACCGGGCTGCGCTCTACCACGACGTCGCGACCCGGCAGACCGGGGGCGCGCACGAGGATGTCGTTGCCCTGACGCCGCAGCAGCGTGACCGGCTGACGTTCCAGCCGGGCTTCGGCATCCAGCACCAGCACCGCGCCCTTGGGCCCGAGCGCGGTGGCGGGCAGCCGCGTGACGGCGTCGAGCGGCGGCTCTTGGACCGAGACCGAGACGAAATCGCCGGGCTTCATCGCCGGCGCATCGTCGAGCACGGCGTAGACCATGCGCCCGCTTTCGCCCTCGGCCACCGAGGCCGATTGCCTGGTGATCCGCCCCGTCGCGGTGATCTCCCGGTCGCCGCTGGCGAGCGTGACGGTGACCGGCGCCTCCAGCAGCGCGCCGGCCTCGTCCAGCAGTCGGGCGAATTGCGCGGTCGAGACGCGGAACGCCACCTCGAGTGCTGCGCCGTCGATCAGCGTCGCCAGCCGTTCGTTGGCGGTCACCAGCCGCCCCGCGATCACCGTGACATCGCGCAGCGTGCCTGAAAACCCGGCGGTGATGCGGGTCTCGGCCAGCCGCCGCTCGGCATCCGAGACGGCAAGTTCGGCGCGCGCGATGGCGGTCGCGGCCTGATCGACGCGCGCCTCGGCGGCGGCGACGGCCTGCCGGCTGGCAAGCACCGCCTGGCGTGCCTGCACCGCGCTCAGTTCCGCGGTTTCCACGGCGGCGGTGGTGCCGGCGCCGCGGTCGGCGAGGTCGCGCTGCCGGTCCAGTGCGCGCTGCTGGAGCTCTGCTTGGTCGCGGCGTGCGGCCAGTTCGTCGCGGGCGAGATCCAGCGCGCGCTGCGCCTCGCGCTTTTCGGCGCGCGCATCCTCGAGATCGGTGCGCGCGCGGCTGAGGGTAGCCTCGGCATCGGCGGGATCGATCCGCGCCAGGAACTGCCCCGCGCGCACCTCGCCGCCCTCGACGAAGCCGGGCGCGAGGTCGATCAGGATGCCGCCCGCCTGCGTGCGGATTTCCAGCGTGCGGCGGCTTTCGATCTGGCCATAGGCGGCGATGGTGGGGGTTATCGTTTTTGCCGCTGCCGTGACGGTGCGCACGGCAAAGACGCGTTCCTGCCGCTCAGGCGCGCGCGGCTCGTCGGCCATGCGCTCCTGCACCGCGCCCACGACGGTGTGCCCGGCATAGGCCAGCAGACCGATGGTCAAGGAGACGAGGAAGAGGCCGAAAAGCCCCTGACGAAGAAACCGCATGGCGTGCCACTTTTGACTGACCGGCCTGGCTGGCTGGCGGATGTGCTACATGTAACGGCGCTTGGCCGAAAACCAAGCGCTAGCAGTCAAACGCCGGGGCGTCTCATTTCCGTCGCCGATGCTCGTCGAGGCGTGGCATGATCTCGACGAAGTTGCAGGGCAGGTGGCGATAATCGAGCTGGAGACTCAGGATCTCGTCCCAGGCGTCGCGGCAGGCGCCGGGGCTGCCGGGCAGGGCAAACAGGTAGGTCCCCCCGGCGACGCCGCCCGTCGCGCGGCTCTGGACGGCCGAGGTGCCGATCTTCTGCATCGAGACCATGGTGAAGACCGTGCCGAAGGCGTCGATTTCCTTCTCGTAGACATCGCGATGCGCTTCGACCGTCACGTCGCGCCCGGTCAGCCCCGTACCGCCGGTGGAAATCACCACGTCGATCTCGGGCGAGGCCACCCACGCGCGCAGCCGGCTTGCGATCTCGGCGCGCTCGTCGCGCAGGATCATCCGGTCGGCGAGGATATGGCCGGCGGCCACGAGCCGCTCCACGATGGTATCGCCCGATCGGTCGTCGCCGGCCTCGCGGCTGTCGGAGACCGTGAGAACGGCGATGCGGACGGGGATGAAATCGCGGGTCGTGTCGATGCGGGACATGGGCGGGATTACCTTCGCGACGATGTGGACAGCCGCGCCTTGAGCGCCAGCAGATCGGCCCAGCTGTCGCGCTTGGCGGCGGGGTTGCGCAGCAGGTAGGCGGGGTGAAGCATCGGCAGGGCGGGCCGGCCGTAAGCCTCGGTCCACTGGCCGCGCAGGCGGGTCACGCCGCGCCGCCCCAGCCCCGCCTCGCAGCTGATATTGCCCATCAGCACGATCAGCTCGGGGTCGGCCAATTGCACATGGCGGGCCATGAAGGGGCGCATCATGGCGATTTCCGCAGGCTCGGGGTCGCGGTTCTGCGGCGGGCGCCAAGGCAGGATATTGGTGATGTAGAGCGCCGCTTCGGGCGTTTGGCCGGTCCGCGCCAGCCCGATCGCGTCAAACATCCGGTCGAGAAGCTGCCCGGCACGGCCGACGAAGGGCTTGCCCTGCAGATCCTCGTCGCGGCCCGGCGCCTCGCCGATGATCATCAACCTCGCGCCGGGATCGCCGTCGCAGAACACGAGGTTGCGCGCGCCGCGCCTGAGGTCGCAATGCGGGTAGACGTCGAGCGCCGATCGCAGCGCCTCCAGCGTTGGCGCGGCGCCTGCGGCCGCCTCGGCCGCCGCGACCGGGTCGGCGGGCGGTGCCTTCGCCGGGGCCGCCAGGGGCGGTGCGTGGGCCGGCTTTGCTGCCGGTTTCGGGGCCTTCTCGGGCAGGGTGTAGCGGTCCACGGGCGCGTCGCCCACAGCCTCTGTCGCGCCAAGCTCGATCTGCCAGCCCAGGCTGGCCAGCGCGGCCTCGGGGGTGAGTTTCGATTCCATCGTCTTGACGATAGCCCCCGGCCGGGGTTCGTGAAAGGGCCGATGCAAGGGTCCTTGGGCCGGCCGCGGATTTCGAGTATTTTTGGCAAGATGAAAGAGCAGGGTGCGCGCCCGGCTTGCCCATGTGCGGTCAGGGGCTTACAAGACAGGAAAACCGGCAGGGGGCGGCATGAGTTTTTCGCACGCGCATCTTTTGGGGATCGAGCCGCTTTCGGCGCCGGATATCACCGCGATCCTCGATCTGGCCGATGACTACGTCGCGCTCAACCGCAGCGATGCCAAACATGGCGACGTGCTGGCGGGGCTCACGCAGGTCAACATGTTCTTCGAGACCTCCACCCGGACGCAGGCCAGTTTCGAACTGGCGGGCAAGCGGCTGGGGGCGGATGTGATGAGCATGGCGATGGAGGCCAGTTCGATCAAGAAGGGCGAGACGCTGATCGACACGGCGATGACCCTCAACGCAATGCATCCCGATCTTCTGGTCGTGCGGCACCCGCAGTCCGGCGCGGTGGATCTGCTGGCCCAGAAGGTGCGCTGCGCGGTGCTCAATGCTGGCGACGGGCGGCACGAGCACCCCACCCAGGCGCTGCTGGACGCGCTGACGATCCGGCGCGCCAAGGGGCGGCTGCACCGTCTCAATATCGCGATCTGCGGGGATATCGCGCATAGCCGCGTGGCGCGCTCGAACATCCATCTGCTGGGCAAGATGGAGAACCGGTTGCGGCTGATCGGCCCGCCCACCCTGATGCCCGCGGGGATCGAGCAGTTCGGGGTCGAGGTCTATGACGACATGCGCGCCGGTCTCGACGGGGTCGACGTGGTAATGATGCTGCGCTTGCAGCGCGAGCGGATGGATGGCGGATTTATCCCCAGCGAGCGGGAATATTACCACCGCTTCGGGCTCGATGCCGAAAAGCTCGCCTATGCGCGCGACGACGCCATCGTGATGCATCCCGGGCCGATGAATCGCGGCGTCGAGATCGACGGCGAGATCGCCGACGACATCAACCGGTCGGTCATCCAGGATCAGGTCGAGATGGGCGTGGCGGTGCGCATGGCGGCGATGGATCTTCTGGCGCAGGGCCTGCGGGCGCGGCGCGCGGCATGACGGAACGGATCGATATCCCGGCGCGCGAGGTGCATGTCGTGCGCGTCCTCGACGTGGCGGACGACCCGGATGCCCCGATCGCCCACGCGGACGTTCTGGCGGCACTTGGTGCCGAGGGCGATCTGCGCAGCGACGAGATCGAACTATTCGACATCGCGGATCTCGGCGACATGCCGATGTCGACCTACCTCGCCGAGGGCCACGGCATCGCCGAGGCCGAGCTTTCGCCGATGCGCGGCCGGCTTGACGGGCTGACGGGGCGGGTGCTGATCCTGCCGTCGCGCGCCTTTGGCGGCGAGGCGATGACCCTGCGGGTGGGCGCACCGCTGCGCGTTGTCGGCCGCTTCGAGGAGGACGTGCCACCCGCGCAGTTCGACACGCTTCCGTCCGAGGGCGCGCGCGGGTCCGGCACGTCGCCCGCCGGAGGATCCCAGCCGGGCATGCGCCGCGCCGCGCTCGTGCTGCTTGCGCTGCTCGTTGCGGTGGCGGGTCTGGTTCTGGTCCTCGTGGGGGGATCATGACCGATGCGCCGTCACATGCGATGACGCCCGGCACCGCGCTGCAGGAGGGCGAGCGCGTGATCGCGTGCTTTCACCCCGACCGCGCCACCTACTGGCGCGATCACGCGTGGCTGGCCGCCGGTGCGATGGGGCTCGGGATGGCGATCCTGTGGGCCATGGGCAACCCGCATGTCTGGACCGGCGCCGTGGGGGGGCTTGCGGCGATCGTCGTGCGGGCCCTCTACGTGGCGTCGGACGAGTTGCACGCCCGCTGGGATCTGACCGACCGGCGGCTTCTGGGTCCGCAGACCCGCGCCGTGCGCCTGTCCGAGATCGCGACCGTACGGCGCCTGGGCAGCGCCGTGCAGGTGGTGACCGCCGCGGGCGACAAGCACCTGGTCAAGTACCAGGCCGACGGCGCCGCCACCCGCGCCCGGATCGAACGCGCCATCGCCGGAGGATCCGCATGACCGACGGGACCGGTGAAACCGACACAACGGCCACCGGCCGCCGCGATGCCCGCCACCGCGCCGGACGGCTGTTGCGCCGCGGCGTGGTCAGCATCCACGTCCTGCAGATACCGCTTCTGTTCGGGCTGATGCTGGCCCTTTTGGTGCTGACCGCCAGTTTCTTCTACGCGCTGGCCGAGGCGGTGATCAGCCTCGATTTTCTCCACCGTGATCGCGCGATCCTGCTGGTGCTCGACCTTCTGGACATGGTGTTCATCGCCAACCTCGTCGTCATGGTGATGGTGTCGGGATACAACGCCTATTTCTCGGCGATCACCCGAGGGCTGCGCCGCGACCGGCTGTTTTCCTACAGTGACGAATTCCAGCCCGTGAAATCGCGCATCGCCGCGACGCTGGTGATCATCACCGGGATCCACCTCGTCCACGAGGTGCTTTCGGGAGAGCAGACCGATCCCGCGCAGCTTCTGATCCTTGGGGTCACGCATCTGATCCTGCTGGTCAGCGCGGCGGTGTTCTTTTACGTGGGGCGATTCGAGAGACGCGACCCGCCCGCGCCCCACGACGCCGCGCCGTCCGGGCTGGACGAGCGCGGCGGGAGCCGAGGATGACAGCGGCGCGGGCAGCGCGCCAGAGGAAGGACAATGCGATGCAGGAACCAAAGGATCCGCGCACCTCGGGCAAGGTGGCGATGTATGCCATCCTCGTGATCGTCGCGCTGACCGCGATCATGGTCTGGGTGGCGGCATGAGCGACGCGGGCACCACCCTTTTCACCGATGCGCGCCTCATCGACCCTGAGACCGGGACCGACGCGCCGGGCTGGCTGTTGGTCGACAAGGGCACGATCGCCGCGACGGGCACCGGGGCGGACCGGCCGCAGGCCGAACGGATCGTCGATTGCGGCGGGCACTGCCTTGCGCCGGGGATCGTCGATATCGGCGTCAAGGTCTGCGAGCCGGGCGAGCGGCACAAGGAAAGCTACCGCTCGGCCGGGCTGGCCGCGGCGGCGGGCGGGGTCACCACCATGGCCACCCGGCCCGACACGCTGCCCGCCATCGACAGCCCCGAGGTGCTGGAATTCGTCGCGCGCCGCGCCAACGAGGCCGCCCCCGTCAACGTGCTGCCGATGGCGGCGCTGACCAAGGGGCGCGCGGGTGCCGAGATGGTCGAGATCAGCTTTCTCATGGATGCTGGCGCCGTGGCCTTCACCGATTGCGACCACGTGGTGACCGATACCCGCGTTCTGGCGCGCGCGTTGAGCTATGCGCGCTCCTTGGGCGCGCTGGTGATCGGCCATCCGCAGGATCCGGGGCTGAGCGCCGGGGCCGCGGCGACCTCCGGCAAGTTCGCGAGCTTGCGCGGCCTGCCATCGGTCTCGCCGATGGCCGAGCGGATGGGGATCGACCGCGACATCGCGCTGGTCGAGATGACCGGCGCGCGCTACCACGCCGACCAGATCACCACCGCCCGCGCGCTGCCGCCGCTCAGCCGCGCGCGGCGCAACGGGCTGGACATCACCGCCGGCACCTCGATCCATCACCTGACGCTGAACGAGCTCGACGTCGCGGATTACCGCACCTTCTTCAAGGTCAAGCCGCCGCTGCGCTCCGAAGAGGACCGGCAGGCGATGATCGAGGCGTTGCGGGAGGGCGTGATCGACATTATCAGCTCCATGCACACGCCGCAGGACGAAGAATCCAAGCGCCTTCCCTTCGAGGCGGCGGCGAGCGGCGCGGTGGCGCTCGAGACGCTGCTGCCGGCGGCGCTGCGGCTTTATCATGCCGACGCGCTGGACCTGCCGACGCTGTGGCGGGCCATGTCGCTCAACCCGGCAACGCGGCTAGGGCTGGAGTGCGGCCGGCTGAGCCCCGGTGCGCCTGCCGACCTGGTGCTTTTCGACGCCGGCAAGCCGCTCGTGCTCGACCGTTTCGCGCTGCGCTCGAAATCCAAGAACACGCCCTTCGACGGGGCGCGCCTGCAGGGTCGGGTCATGGCGACATACGTGGCCGGAACTCAAGTCTACGAGGTGTCCTGATGCCGGGTCTGGAAACCGCCCCCGCCCTGCTCATCCTGTGGGCCGTGATCGGCTACGTCCTTGGCTCCATTCCCTTCGGCATGGTGCTGGCACGGCTGATGGGGCTGGGGAACCTGCGCGACATCGGGTCGGGCAATATCGGCGCGACCAACGTGCTGCGCACCGGCAACAAGTTTGCGGCCGCGCTGACCCTGATCCTTGATGGCGGCAAGGGGGCGCTCGCGGTCCTGCTGGCGCGCGCCTTTGCCGGAGAGGACGCGGTACAGCTCGCCGGGCTGATGGCCTTTCTCGGGCATTGCTACCCGGTCTGGCTGGGCTTTCGCGGCGGCAAGGGGGTGGCGACATTTCTGGGGCTGCTGCTGGCGCTGGCCTGGCCGGTGGGCGTGGCCGGCTGCCTGACATGGCTGGCCGTGGCCGCGTTGTCGCGGCTGTCTTCGCTGGCGGCGATGGTGGCGGCAGGATCCTCTGCGCTGTGGATGCTGATCCTCGGGCACGGCGCCGCAATCGTGATGGCGCTGGTGCTGACGGGGCTGATCCTCTGGCGGCACAACGGAAATATCGCCCGCATCCGGGACGGGACGGAACCGCGGATCGGGCAGAAGAATTGACCGAAAACAGGTATCGCGCGCGAGGGACTTTGAAGATGGATTTCATGACTGCGATCAAGACGGTTCTCACCGAGAACTACGTCAATTTCAGCGGCCGTGCGTCGCGTCCGGAATTCTGGTGGTTCGCGCTTTTTGTGTTCGTGGTGTCGGTCCTGCTGGGTGCCGTGTCCGACGTGCTTGGCGGCCTCTTCGGGCTCGCGGTGCTGCTGCCCGGCATTGCCGTCGCGGTGCGCAGGCTGCATGACGTGGACCGCCCCGGCTGGTGGTACCTTCTGGTGCTGATCCCGGTGCTCGGCCCGCTGATACTGATCTTCGCCTTCTTTATCCGCCCCGGCACGCGGGGTGCGAACCGCTTCGGCCCTGCCTCGCACCCCGCGCGACAGGCGGGCTGACGCCCCGTGGGGTGCAGGCTGTGCGCCCGGGCGAATTCACCATCCGACGGCGCTTGGCCAGACCGATCGACGACGCAGCCGAGTAAGGGAGAAAGATCATGTTCGGAGAGTTCAGGGATTTCATCGCCAAGGGCAATGTCATGGACATGGCCGTAGGCATCATCGTCGGCGCGGCGTTCACGGGCATCGTCTCGTCAGTCGTATCGGACCTGATCAATCCGATCATCGGTCTTTTCATGGGCGGGTTCGACTTCACCAACAACTACGCCGTACTCGCCGGCGAGGTGCCCGAGGGCGCAAGCCTCGAGGCGGCGCGCGCAGCGGGGGCCTCGGTCTTCGCATATGGCGCGTTCATCATGTCGGTGACGAATTTCCTCATCATCGCCTTCGTGGTGTTCATGCTCGTGCGCTATGTCAACAAGATCAAGGCATTGGCTGACAAGCCGCAGGAGGTCGCCCCGGAGGTTCCCACAGGCCCCTCGGAACTGGACATCCTGATAGAGATCCGCGACGCGTTGAAGAAATCCTGAGCCGGGCAGGGGATGACGCTGTCGCCCGGGCCCGGTCGCCGGGGCTTCGCGCGATACGCCGCGGGCCGCTTGGGCACTGCCCCGAGGCGTCTCGCATGGCCGAAAGATGTGCATGCCTGGGCATGAACCTCGCGGAAAAGTCGCCGCTCGTCGTGGCGGGCCCGGATCGTGCTGACGACGGCAGACGGTCTCGGTCTTTTCGAGATCCCTCGGCGAACACGTCGAGGCCCGCGGCCCGGCGCGGAACTCGGCCGCACTCGACACGTTACGCGCGGCGGTGTCAGCCGCAATCCGCATCGGAACACCCGTCACCGAAACGGACGCAGGGGCAGGCCGCAACCCGTGATCGCAAGCGGCCCCTTTTCAGACGGTCGCTGAGGATTGGACGCAATCCTTTCCCCTTGGCGTCACCGGTGCAAGACCTCTGCCAACAGGGGATTGGGGAAGCGCCGTTCCTGGGTGACTGCGAAAAAGGTTTCGCTGATCCCGTCCAGCGTTGCCGCCTCGATCAGCACGCCGCTGCGAAGCTCATCGCGCACGACGATCGGCGGGATGATCGCGAGGCCCGCATCCGCCCGCGCCAGAAGCCTGATCATCGCCATGTCGTCAACCTCGGCGGCAAGAACCGGCGTCACGTCCAGCCGGGCGACAAACGCGTCGAACGCCGCGCGCAGGGCGGTTTCGCGGGTCGGAACGATCAACGGGTGGTCGGCCAGCAGCGCCTTCAGCGGCCGCGTTTTGGGACCGAGGCGCGCGGGCGTTCCGATCAGGCCGACCGGCTGCTCGTCGATCCGGTGCACCAGCCAGTGACTGGCGGCATCGCGCGGCGGGGCGAGGTTCGTCAGGACAACATCCAGCGACAGCGCATGAAGCCCGCGCAGCAATTCGTCCTGCGACCCGGATCTCAGGATGATCTCGACATCCGCGCGTCCGATCAGCGGCTGCAGGAACTGCATCTGAAAGTTGCGTGACAGTGTGGACAGGGCGCCGACCCGCAGCGCCCGCCTGACCCGTCCGGTTTCGCGCAAGGTCGCGGTCAGGTCGTCGGCGGTGCGGAAGATCGTCTCGGCATGATCCAGCGCGATGCGGCCGGCCTCGGTCAGCACGAGGCGGCGCCCGCGCCGCTCGAAAAGGTCCTGGCCAAGCGTGGCCTCCAGCGCGCGCAGCTGGGTGGACAGCGCGGATTGCGAGAGGTTCAGGCCGCGCGCCGCGCCGGTCAGGGTGCCGTCGCGCGCGACCGCGCGGAAAAGGCGCAGATGGTGAAGGTTCAAAGGGTTCATTGTTCTATCAAAGCGAATATAACCGCGCATATAATGTAATTTTTTAAATCCATTGCAAGCGTTAGACCGTCCGGCGTGACACCCCACCCCGGAGCTTGCCATGACATTCTTTCCGTTTATCGCCGTGGCCCCCCTTCTTCTTCTGGCAACGGCGCTTTGCTTCCTCGTACGTCCCGGTCGCCGTCCGGGCCGCCTTTTGGGTCTTGCCGAAGCCGCGCCGGTCGCCGCCCTCGGCCTTGGTGTCGTCGGTCTTTTCCAGTTCCGGATCACGGGGCCGCAAATCCTGACCTTGGGCGACGTGGCACTCGTGCGGCTGGATGCGATCAGCATGACCCTCGTGCTTCTCGTCTCGTTCGTAGGATGGGGCGTGAGCCGCTACGCGCGCCGCTACCTCGACGGCGAGCCGCGCGAGGGCCGGTTTCACGGCCTGACCCTGGCTGCGATCGCCTTCGTCCTGGTGCTTGCGCAGGCGGCCAGCCTGCCTGTCCTGATCGCGAGCTTTGTGGCGATCGGGCTGGCGCTGCGGCAGCTTCTGCTGTTCTACCCGGACCGGCCCGAGGCCCTGCGCGCGGCGGCCAAGTTCACCCGGGTCTGGGGCGCGGGCGATGCCGCGCTGGTTCTGGCCGCGATCCTGCTTTGGCAAAGCACTGGCACGGTCGATATCGCGACGCTCACCGCGACCACCAGCCTGCCGGTGCCGGTGACGGCACAGATCGCGATCGGGGTCCTCGTGCTGGCAGCCGTGCTCAAGACGGCGGCCTTTCCGCTGCATGGCTGGCTGACCGAAGTCATGGAGGCGCCGACCCCCGTCTCGGCGCTGCTTCATGCCGGCATCATCAACGCGGGCGGGGTTCTTCTGATCACGCTGGCCGGCCTTGTCGAGCGCAGCCCCGGGGCGCTGGCGGCGCTGGTCATGATCGGCGGGTTCACGGCGCTCTTCGGCGCGCTGGTGATGCTGACGCAAAGCGCGGTCAAGACGGCGCTGGCCTGGTCCACCGTCGCGCAGATGGGGTTCATGCTGTTGCAATGCGGGCTGGGCCTCTGGGCGCTGGCGCTTCTGCACCTCGTCGCGCATTCGCTCTACAAGGCGCATGCCTTTCTGGCGTCGGGCGAGGCGGTGCGCGCGGTCAATGCCATCCGCAAGCCCGGCCCCGTTGCGGTGCCGGATGTCGGTGCCGTGGCGCGCTCGTTTGCCCTTGCATTGGCGCTTTATATCGGTGTGGCGGTCGGGTTCACGTGGCTCGCGGGCGAGAAGTCGCCACAGGCTCTCGCCCTCGGCGCGATACTGATCTTCGGGGTTTCCTACCTTATAGCGCAGGGGCTGGCCGATGCCGCGCCGGGCGCGTTGACGCGACGGACGATCGTGGCGTCGGTCTGCACGGCGCTGGCCTATTTCGGCTTTCAGGTGCTCGCCCTTGCGGTCTGGGGGCCGGCGCTGCCCGCGGCCTCGGTCGCCGGTCCGCTGGAATGGGCGCTGATCGTGCTGGCGGTCCTGTCCTTCGGCCTCGTGGCCTTCGCGCAGGCGCTCTTCCCTTTGTGGGCGCATCACCCGGCGACGGCGGGACTGCGCGTGCATGTCGCCAATGGCTTCTACCTCAACGCGCTGCTGGACCGCCTGATCGGCGGCTTCCGCGCACCCACCAGGCCCTGATCCTCGGAGACAGCCCATGTTCATGAAACAGACATCGATCTCGCCCTCGCTGGCCTCGCAGCTGCTTGCCTCGGCCGAGGCCGCGGCCCGCGCCGTTCCGCCGGCCTTTCCTCTGGACGCGACTGTCGCGGTCAACCCCTTCCTCGGCCAATCGGGCGAGGATCTTGTGATGGCCTCTGCCCGGCTGGGCCGGGTGGCCGGGGCCACCCTGACGCAGCCGCGCGCCGCGCTCGCCGCACAGGTGTCGGCGGGGGAGATCAACGACGACGATCTGGCCGGGGCGCTGATCGCCTCGACCTCGCCGGTCAAGCCGTGCGATCTGGCGATGCTGAAGGCGCGGATGACGGCCGAAAGCCCGCCGCCCGCGCCCCTGCCCACGGTCGCGACCCTCGCAGCGGCGGCGACAGGCACCGACTGGCCCGCCATCATCGCGCGCAGCTTCGGCCTTTGGGCTGCGGGCCATTTCGACAGGGGCCAGGCACTCTGGACACCGCGGCCCGGCCAGGGGGCGTATGCGGCTTGGTGCGAATGGGCCACGCATGACCTGACGCCTGAAATCGCGGGGCTGACAGGTTTTTCGGCCCATGTCGCCGAGGCGCCCGATACCGCCGAACGCGCCCTCCTGCGCGCGGCCGAGCGGCTCGGGCTGACCCCGGACGCGGCCGAGACGGCATTCCACCGCCTGCTCGTCGATCTCGGGGGCTGGCCGCAGCACGCGCGCTGGCTTCTGTGGCAGACCGAACTGACCGGCGGGACGGATGCCACGCTGACCGATCTGCTGGCGATCCGGCTGATCTGGGACGAGGCATTGCTGATCCATTGCCCCGTGGTGGCCGATGACTGGCAGGCGACCGTCGCCGCGCATGCCGCGCCGCTGCAGCCCACGCCGGACCAGGTGCTCGACGCGATCCTGCAGGACGCCGCCGAGCGTGCCCATCAGCGCAAGCTGGCCGCGACCCTGACCGGCCCCGAGGCCGATGCGGGCCGGCCCGCGATGCAGGCGGCGTTCTGCATCGACGTGCGCTCCGAGGTATTTCGCCGTGCGCTCGAGGCGCAGGATGACGGGGTCGAGACCACGGGCTTTGCCGGTTTCTTCGGGATCCCAGTCGCGCATCGCCCGGAAGGCACCGACGAGGTCCAGGCGCATCTGCCCGCGCTGCTCACGCCTGCGCTGATCTCGACCAGCCATGGCGGCAAGGACCAGGAGGCCGCAACCCGGATCGCCGCGCGCGCACGGCGCGCCTGGGACCGGTTCCGCCAGGCCGCCGTGTCGTCCTTTGCCTTCGTCGAGGCGGCGGGCCCGGTCTACGGCGCAAAGCTGGTGCGCGACACGCTCGGCCTTGGGTCCAAGGGCCTGCGCGCCAACGCCCCGCCGCGCCTCGAGCAAGATCTGACGGCGGAGCAGAAGGCGCACACCGCCGCCGCCGTGCTGCGCGCGATGAGCCTGACCGACGGCCATGCCACGCTGGTCCTGCTGATCGGCCACGGCGCGCAGATGCGCAACAACCCGCATCAAAGCGGTTATCATTGCGGCGCCTGCTGCGGGCAGACGGGCGAGGTGTCGGCGCGGCTGCTGGCGATGCTGCTCAACGATCCCGAAACCCGCGCCGGGCTGCCCGCCCATGGTGTGTCGGTGCCCGAGGACACGCTGTTCGTCGCGGGCCTGCATGACACGGTCACCGACGCGGTGTCGCTTTATCGTGACGCGCCCGCGCCGGATCACGCCGCCGCGCTGAACCGCGCCGAGGGATGGCTTGCCGCCGCCGGGCAACAGTCGCGGGCCGAACGCGCGCTGCGCCTGCCGGGTGCGACCGGCGCAAGCCTCGCGCGCCGTGCCGCGGACTGGTCGGAGATCCGGCCCGAATGGGGGCTTGCCGGGTGCAGCGCCTTCATCGCAGCGCCGCGAGACGTCACGCGCGGGCGCGATCTTTCGGGGCGTGCCTTCCTGCACAGCTATGACTGGAGCGCGGACGAAGGCTTCGCCACGCTGGAGCTGATCCTGACCGCGCCGGTGGTGGTGGCAAGCTGGATAAGCCTGCAATATTACGGCTCGACCGTCGCGCAGCACCTCTTTGGCGGGGGCAACAAGCTGATCCACAACGTGGTCGGCGGCATCGGCGTCGTCCAGGGCAATGGCGGTCTGCTGCGCCCCGGCCAGCCCTGGCAGAGCGTGCATGACGGCGTACGCCTTGCCCATGACGCGTTGCGGTTGACGGTGATGATCGAGGCCCCCACCGAGGCGATCACCGAGGTCCTGCGCAGGCATGACGGCGTGCGCAACCTCTTCGACAATGGCTGGCTGCACCTTCTCGCATTGGAAGACGGCCGGGTTGCCGCCCGCTACCGCCCCGGCCTGACCTGGACGGGAACGCGAAGCGAAATGGCGGGCGCGGACGGCGCAGAGATCAAGCGCTCTGAAAACCCGTCGGCTCGCCTGCCCTCGGACAGGCAACGGCGCACCGCACCCCCTTCCATTTTCGTAAGTGTCGGATAGGGTCGGCACAGCGTGCGAAGGGCGGGGCAAGATCTTGATCGATCAATTGGTGGAAACCGGCAATGCCATTTGGGCGTGGTTCGTGGTCGAGGATCACCAGAACCGTGTGACGGCCATGGCCGCGGCGATCACGGCAGGTATCGCCGTCGCCGGCATTACCGGCGGTGTAATCTGGTACTATGTGATCCGCCGCAAATCCCCGCCGGCCGAACTGGTCTTGCCGCAAGGTCACGTCCTGACGATGGACCAGCATCTGACAATCCTTCAGAAACGCGAGGATCAACTCGAAGCCAAACTCTCGACTGCGCATCAGGACGAGAAGGACCTGCTTCGACGACAGATCGCCGATCTGAAAGCGAAGATTGCGAAACCCGAAGAGTCGCTGGCCGAGGCCCGCACACGCATGGCCGACCTCGAAGCCCTGCTCGACCGCGGGGGTAACCATATCGGCGGTGACCGTATCAAGGAGGCCAAGGCGGCGCTGGAGAAGGGTGACTACTCTATCGCCGACGACATTTTTGCCGAGATCGAGGCGCGCAACGAACTCGCGGTGCAGGAAACCGCCCGCGCCGCTTATGGCCGGGGCGAGGTGTCCGAGGCCGAGGTGCGCTGGCATGACGCTTACACCCGCGACAAACGCGCCAGCGACTTGCTGGAGACCTTCGAGCATCTCGCGGCCTATGCCCGCATGACATGGCGGCTTGCCAAGGGGGCGGAGACGGTTGCGGTCCATGAGCGTCTGGTTGAGTGTGTGAGGTCTGAACACGGCGATAGCAGCGCCGATTATGCCACCCACCTCAAAAACCTCGCGGGCGTGTTGCAGGCTCAGCGCCGGATTGACGCGTTGCCGGCGCCCTGAGCCCTCGGGCGCGCGTCAGATGATGGCGTGGCGCATGCGGGCCGAGACCCATTCGCTGAGCACCACGGTGGCGAGGATGAGGATCAGGATCACGGTCACCTGGCTCCACGCGAGGGTGTTCAGCGAGGCTTGCAGTTTCAGCCCGATGCCGCCCGCGCCGACCAGACCCAGAATGGTGCTTTCGCGAATGTTGATGTCCCAGCGAAACACGGAAATGCCCCAGAAGGCCGGCATGATCTGCGGTACGATGCCGTAATTCAGCACCTGTGCGCCGCTGGCGCCGGTGGCCTCGATCGCCTCGATCTGGCTGACCTCGGTCTCCTCGATCGCCTCGTAAAGCAGCTTGCCCACGAACCCGATCGAGCGCAGCGCGATGGCGACGATCCCCGCCAGCAGGCCCGGCCCGATGATCGCCACCAGCAGAAGCGCCCAGATCAGCGAGTTGATCGAGCGCGAGGCGACGATCACGAACAGCGCCACGGGCCGCAGGATGTGTTGCGACGGCGTGGTGTTGCGCGCTGCGAGAAACGCCACCGGCACCGCCATGATGACGCCCCCGATGGTGCCGAGCGTGGCGATGTTGATGGTGTCCCAGAGCGGGCCCCACAGCTCCGGCAGGTAGGCCCATTCGGGCGGCATCATGCGGTTGCCGATATCGGCGGCCTGCCGTGGCGCGTCCGCGATGAAGGCCCAGATCGTGTCGCGGGTCATCAGCTGCCAGCAGAACACGAACAGCGCCACCAGCGCCAGCCAGCCCATCCACATGAACAGCCGCTTGCGCGGGGTGCGATGCGCCCAGACCTGGCTGTAATGCGTGACCTCGGTCATTGCAGGAACTTTCGCAGGTAGCTGGAGCCGTATTCGGCGACCATCACCAGCCCGATGATGATCAGCAGGATCGCGCCGGCACTGTCATATTCGTAGCGGTCTATGGCGGTGTTGAGCGTTGCCCCGATACCGCCCGCCCCAACGATGCCGATCACCGCGCTTTCGCGGAAATTGATGTCGAGCCGGTAGAGCGACAGCCCGATCAGCCGCGGCATGACCTGTGGCTGCACCGCGTAGTTCACCAGCTGCCCCCACGATCCGCCGGTCGCGCGGACCGCCTCGACCTGGGTGGGGTCGATCTCCTCGATGTCGTCGGCCAGCAGCTTGGCGATGAAGCCGATGGTCGCGAAGCTGAGCGTCAGGAACCCCGCGAAGGGGCCGAAGCCGAACATCGCCACGAGGAAGATCGCGATGATGATCTCCTGCAGCGAGCGGCTGACGGCGATGATGCTGCGGCAGACGTAATAGACGCCGCGCGGGGCGAGGTTGCGCGCCGCCCCGATGCCGATGGGCACCGAGATCGCCACGCCCACCACCGTCGAGGTCAGCGTCATGGTCAGGCTTTCCGACAGGCCCTTTCCGATATCCGACCAGCGGCTGGCGAAGTCGGGCTGCAGGAACCCCATGACGAAGCGCTGCCCGCGTTCGAGCCCCTGGTAGACGCGGGCCCAGTCCACCTCGATCGTGCCGATGGCGAGCACGAGGTAGACGAGGATGCCCAGTTGCACCGCGATGCGCCATCGCTTGTCGCGGATGATCTGCGGCGGGCGGCGCCAGCGGGTCGGGTAGGCGGGGACCGTCATTGCGCCAGCGCCTCCAGGCGGGCGCGCGCATCGGCTTCGGCCTCGGCCTGTTCCTCGTCGCCCTGGCGCATCGCGTTCCAGTCTTCCTCGCCGTAGATCGTGGTCAGCGCGGCCTCGGTCAGATCCTCGGGCGGGCCGTCGAAGACCACGCGCCCGGCGCGCAGCCCGACGATGCGCTGCATGAATTGCTGGGCCAGCGGCACGTCGTGGATGTTGACGATGGCCGGCAGGCCGCGCTCGGCGCAGATCTCGGTCAGCAGGCGCATGATCTGGCGGCTGGTGCGCGGGTCGAGGCTGGCGGTGGGTTCGTCCACCAGCAAGAGCTCGGGGTCCTGCGCGAGCGCGCGCGCGATGCCGACCCGCTGGCGCTGTCCGCCCGACAGGGCATCGGCGCGATTGTCGGCCTTGTCGAGCAGCCCGACCCGGTCGAGCAACTGGTACGCGCGCTGGATGTCGGCGCCGGGGAACTTGCGCAGGAAGCTGCGCCAGAACGAAACGTAGCCGAGCCGCCCCGACAGCACGTTCTCCATCACCGTCAGCCGTTCGACCAGCGAGTATTCCTGGAAGATCATGCCGATGCGGCGGCGCTGGCGGCGCAGCTCGCGCTTGCCGAGGCGCGCGAGATCCACGTCGCCCAGCATGACCTTGCCGGCGCTCGGCTCGACCAGACGGTTGATGCAGCGGATGAGCGTCGACTTGCCCGCGCCCGACGGCCCGATCAGCCCCATGATCTGGCCCTTGGGCACGGTCAGCGTCACTTCGCTGAGCGCGGTTTCGCCGGTCTTGTAGGTCTTCGAGAGCCCGTCGAGGGTCAGCATGGCAGCCTCTGTTCAACAAAAATGCGTGGGCGGCGCATTGCCGCCCACGCAATCATGTCCGGAAACACGTGTCAGTTGCAATCGTAAGTGACGTCGTTGGCCGCGTCGATGGTGCGGATCACCTGCCAATCCTCCTTGAAGGTGATCTCGATGAACTGGTCCTCGCCGTTGCGCCCGAATTCCTCGGCCAGCTTGGTGCCTTCCCAGTCGAAGCCGAAGAACGCCTCGCGGACCTTCTCCTGCAGGTCGGGATGCAGGTTGTAGACGGTGCCGTAGCCGGTCGTCGGGAAGGTCTGCGACGTGTAAACGACCTCGAGTTGGTCCTCCGACACCACGTCGCGGTCGATCATCCGGTTCTTGACCGAGTTGGCGACCGAGGCGGCCATGTAATCCTTGTTGGCCACGCCGAGGACCGAGTTGTCATGCGCGCCCGAGAAGGAGGTGTCGAAATCCTCGCCCGCGATCATGTCGAACTCGCCCTTCAGCAGCGCCGACGGGGCCTTGAAGCCGGAATTCGACGTCTCGGAGGTGAAGGTCAGCTCCTCGCCGCGGATATCCGCGACCTCCTCGATGCCCGAACCGGGATAGGTGATGATCTCCATCTCGTAGCCGAAGGATCCGTCCTCGGCCGCCATCATGGCGAAGGGCCGAAAGCCCGCGCAGGCCACGGCGATCGGGTTCGACCCGGTGTTGAAGCCCGCCACGTGCAGGCGCCCGGCGCGCATCGCCTCGATCTGGGCGGCGTTCGATTGCACGGGGAAGAATTGCACGTCCTTGCCGGTAACCTCGGCCATGTGATCGAGAAAGCCCGCCCACACATCGGCGTATACTGCGGGATCCTCGACCGGCGTGTAGGCGAAGATCAGCGTGTCGGGATCGAGCCACTCGGTCTCGTCTTCGGGGATGTCGGCGATCAGGTCGCCGTCCTCGTCGGTATAGCGGTCGCTGAGCTGGAACTCGGCCTGCGCGGGCAGCGCCAGCGTCAGGGCTAAAATCGCGGTGAGTGTCGTGGTGCGTGTCATGGTGGATCCTCTGTTCATTGGACATCCGTGGCCGCATCTAGAATGTCAATGTAACAGCAACGTGTCCATTCTGTATTCACCGGAAGACATGGCGGCGCAGGGTCGATCCCGCGCCGCCATGTTCTGCGTCACCGTGCCTTGCGTCAACCGATCCCCAGGGTGCCCCAAAGCTGGAAAAGCAGCCCCGCCGCGAAAGCCCCCGACAGCGAAAGCGCCACGTAAAGCGCGAAGACCCGCGGCTTGACCAGCGCCCAGACCGCGATGGCGGCGGGCAGCGAGGTGACACCCCCGGCCACGAGGAAGGCCAGACCCGCGCCATGCGCCATGCCCTGGTCGATCAGCCCGCCCACCAGCGGCAGCGCGGCGTAGCCGTTGAGATAGGCGGGCACGCCCACCAGCGTCCCGAGCGCGATGGGGGCCAGCCCGCTGCCGCCCAGCACCGAGGTCACCGTCTCGGCGGGGATGAAGGCCAGCATCAGGCTTTCCAGCAGGAAGGCCAGCGTCAGCCATTTCGCCAGGAACAGCGTCACGCTCAGTGCCTCGCGGCCGAATTTCGCGCGCCGCTCGGGATCCTGCCAGAACCGCCACACGACCGGCTTGGGGTCGCGCAGCTTGCCGCCGCCGCAGCCGCCATTGCCGATACCGGGGCGCAGGGGATCGGCCAGCCCCCCGGCGCGGCCCAGCAGGTGCACGACCCAGCCGCCGGCGATGCCAAGGCCCACGGCCGCCAGCGTCTTGGCGATGGCAAACTCCAGTCCCAGCACCCCGGTGGTCAGCACGAACATCGACGGGTCCATCACTGGCGAGGCCAGCCAGAAGGCCATCACCGCCGACAGCGGCACCCCCATCGCCAGCAGCGCCGCGATCAGCGGGATCACCCCGCAGGAACAGAAGGGCGACAGCCCACCCGCGAGCGCCGCGAACAGGATCATCACCGCCGGGGCGCCGGTGAAGGCGCGCGCGATCAGGTTGTCGGCGCCGGTGGCCGTGGCCCAGGCCGCGACCGCGATCGACAGCACGAGGAACGGCGCCGTGCGCAGCAGCGCATCGGCGGTGAAGCCGAGGCTGTCCAGCGCCTGGCCGGGATCGACCAGCGCCAGACCCGCAAGGATCAGCGCCGAGGCGAGCCACACGCGGTGATCGCGCCAGACCGCGCGGGCTAGCGCCGTGGTCGGGGGCAGGGTGGTGTCAGTCATATCCGTATCTCCGGAATTATGGTTTCTTTGAGACGCAAGACGCTTGGCTCAGGCCGCATCGTCGCGCCGTTTCAGGGTCACACCGGTACAGCATTCCTTGGTCAGGTACTGCACCAGCCCGTTCATCGCCGCGAAATCGGCCATGTTGACCACCTCGCGGCCGCGTTTCTGCTGCACGACGAGCCCCGCCTCGACAAGTGCGCGCAGGTGATGCGCCAGCGTCGAGGGGGCGAGGTCCAGATGCTCGGCGATGTCGCCAACGCGCAGACCGTCATCGCCGGCCTTCACCAGAAGCCGGTAGATCGAGAGGCGCGCGTCGTGACCGAGGGCCGCGAGGGCGCGGGCGGTGGGGCTGTTGATACTCATGCAGTCAATATAACTAAAGTTCCGGTTATGTCGAGTCGTTTTTTTTGAGCGCGATCTCACGGCGCGGCGGTTCTGCCGCGGCTTGCAACTTGGCCCGATCCCGGCGCAAATGGCGGGCGAGATTGCGAGGGAGGGCGACATGATACCTGTGCGGGGCGTCGAGGGCGCGAACATCGCCGTGCTGGGGCTGGGCCGCTCGGGCCTGTCGGCGGCGCGGGCCTTGCGCGCGGGCGGCGCGCAGGCGATTTGCTGGGATGACAACCCGCAGGCCCGCACGCAAGCGGAGGCCGAGGGGCTGGAGGTCCGCGACCTGACCCGCGCGGGGGCCTTCGACGAGATCGCGATGCTCATCGTCAGCCCGGGCATCGCGCATCTTTACCCCGCGCCGCACCGGGTCGTGGCGGCGGCGCAGGACGCGGGCGTGCCGGTGGACAACGATATCGGGCTGTTCTTCCGCTCGCTCGCGACTGACGATTGGGACGGCTTCGACGTGGCGCCGCGGGTCATCGCCGTGACCGGATCGAACGGCAAATCCACCACCACGGCGCTGATCCATCACGTGTTGGAAAGTGCCGGGCGATCGGTGCAGATCGCGGGAAATATCGGGCGCGGGGTGCTCGATATCGATCCGCCCGGCGATGGCGGCGTGGTGGTGCTGGAACTGTCGAGCTACCAGATCGATCTGGCCCGCGCGCTGACGCCGGATGTGGCGGTGTTCACCAATCTCTCGCCCGATCACCTCGACCGGCACGCGGGGTTGGGTGGCTATTTCGCGGCCAAGCGGCGGCTTTTTGTCGAGGGTGGCCCGGATCGCGCAGTGATCGGCGTGGACGAGTCCGAGGGGCGGCATCTTGCCGGCGAATTGAGCGAGGGGCGCGGCGACGACCGGGTGATCCGGGTCTCGGTCGCGGGCAAGCTGTCGGGGCCGGGCTGGTCGGTCTTTGCCAACACGGGGTTCCTTTCGGAATACCGCAAGGGCAAACAGGTCGGTGCCATCGACCTGCGCGCGGTGCGCGGGCTGCCGGGGCGGCACAACCATCAGAACGCCTGCGCCGCCTATGCCGCCTGCCGCACGCTGGGGCTGGCACCACGGGTGATCGAGCAGGCGTTCCGCAGCTTCGAGGGGCTGCCGCATCGCAGCCAGATCGTTGCCGAGGCCGGCGGCGTGCGTTACGTCAATGACAGCAAGGCCACCAATGTCGACGCTGCCCTTCAGGCGCTGCTGGCCTTCGACAAGATCCGCTGGATTTGCGGCGGGCTGGAAAAGGAGGGCGGTCTGTCTGCTCTCGCCCCCGGGTTGCAACATGTCCGCAAGGCCTACGTGATTGGCCGCGAGGCCGCGCAATTCGCGCTTGGCCTCGAGGGGGTCGAGGTCGCGATCTGCACCACCATGGCGCGCGCGGTCGAGGCGGCGATGGCCGACGCCGCCCCGGGCGAGGTGGTTTTGCTGGCCCCGGCAGCGGCGAGTTTCGACCAGTATGACAATTTCGAGCGGCGCGGCGAGGATTTTATGACCGAGGTGCGCGCCCGGCTGTGAGCGGTGATCTTGAGTATTCTTGGCAAGATGAAAACACGGCTTTGGCGGCTCAGGTCTTTTGCGCGATCGCCTGTCCGGCGGCCCAGCCCGACGACCAGGCCCATTGGAAGTTGTAGCCGCCCAGCCAGCCGGTGACATCCACCGCCTCGCCGATGGCGTAGAGCCCGGGCAGATGCGCCGATTCCATGGTCTTCGACGAAAGCCCCGCCGTGTCGATGCCGCCCAAGGTCACCTCGGCGGTGCGGTAGCCCTCGGTCCCCGTGGGTTTGAGCGACCAGCCACGCAAGGCGCCCATGATCCGCGCAAGCGCGGCATCCGAGTGGTCGGCGAGGTTGCCCGTAAGATCGAGTTTAGTCGCCAGATGCGTGACCAGCCTTGCCGGCAGGTGCGCGCCAAGCTCTGTCGTCAGGTTGCGGCGGCCATGGGTGCGGCGGTGCTCTCGCAGGGTGTCAATGAGCGCCGCGCCGGGGGCGAGATCGAGGGTGATCGCGGACCCCTCGCGCCAGAAGGACGAGATCTGCAGGATCGCGGGGCCGGAGAGACCGCGATGGGTGAAGAGCGCGGCCTCGTCGAAGGAGGTGCCGTCGCAGGCGGCGCGCACCGGCACGGCAGTGCCCGCCAGATCCGCAAACGGCGCGCCGGAAAAGGTGAACGGCACCAGCGCGGGGCGGATCTCTGTCAGGGCGTGGCCGAATTGCCGTGCGATCTCGTAGGCGAGCCCGGTCGCCCCCATCTTGGGGATCGACTTGCCCCCCGTCGCCAGCACGAGGTTGCGCGCGGTGATCGCGATCCGCGCCCCGTCGCGTTCGAGCGTGGCGTGAAAGCGCGCGCCGTCATGCGACAGATCCATGAGCCGCGTCGAGAGCCACAGATCCGCGCCGGCGCCGCGCGCCTCGTCGACCAGCATGGTCACGATCTGCGTTGACTTGCCGTCGCAGAAAAGCTGGCCGAGGGTCTTTTCGTGCCACGCGATGCCGTGGCGGTCGACCTTGTCGATGAAATCCCATTGCGTGTAGCGCGAGAGCGCCGACTTGCAGAAATGCGGATTGCCCGACAGGAAATTCCCGGGCTCGGTGTATAGATTGGTGAAGTTGCAGCGCCCGCCGCCCGAGATGCGGATCTTCTCGCCCGGGGCCTTTGCGTGGTCGATGACCAGCGTGTTTTCCCCGGCCTCGGCGGCGCAGATCAGCCCCGCCGCGCCCGCGCCGAGGATGAGTGTGTTGAAGGCCATGGTCATGCGCGGCCAAAACGCGAAATCCTGCCGAAAGGCAAGGGGGATAGTTCTGGCCTCGGACGCCGAATATCGATAGAGTAATATCCAGATCCCGCAAAGGGGCGTACAGGCAGAACGAGGCGGCAGTCAGATGACGGAAATGGTCTATGGGGCAGTGCCCCAAAGGGACGCGGAGCCCGTGCTTCCGGCATGGTGGCGTACGATCGACAAGTGGTCGTTTTCCTGCGTGCTGATCCTTGGCTGCATCGGCATCCTGCTGGGGCTCGCCGCGTCACCGCCGCTGGCCGAGAAGAACGGCTTTGCCCCCTTTCATTACGTGCAGCGGCAGGCGGTCTTCGGCATGCTGGGGCTAGGGGTGATGATGGTCGTTTCGATGATGCGGCCCGACCTGGTGCGGCGCCTTGCGGTGCTGGGCTTTCTCGCGGCCTTCGCGTCGCTGATACTGCTGCCGGTGTTGGGCACGGATTTCGGCAAGGGGGCCGTGCGTTGGTACAGTCTTGGGGTCGCTTCTGTACAACCGTCGGAGTTTCTCAAGCCGACCTTCGTGGTGCTCGCCGCATGGATGATCGCGGCCAGCGGCCAGATCGGCGGGCCGCCGGGGCGCAGTTGGTCGTTCGCGCTGATGCTCGTGATACTCGGCTTTCTCGCGTTGCAGCCCGATTTCGGGCAGGCGGCGCTGGTCCTGTTCAGCTGGGGCGTGATGTATTTCGTCGCCGGCGCGCCGATCACGCTGCTTCTGGGGATGGCGGGCTGCGTGGTGCTGGCGGGCACCTTTGCCTACACCAATTCCGAACATTTCGCGCGTCGCATCGACGGCTTTCTCAGCACCGAGGTCGAGCCCACGACGCAGTTGGGATTCGCAACCAACGCAATCCGCGAGGGCGGCTTCTTCGGCGTCGGTGTCGGCGAGGGGCAGGTGAAGTGGTCCCTGCCGGACGCTCATACCGATTTCATCATTGCAGTGGCCGCCGAGGAATACGGGCTGGTTCTGGTGCTGTGCATCATCGCGCTTTACGCCTGTATCGTGCTGCGCTCGCTGGTGCGGCTGATGCGTGAGCGCGATCCGTTTATCCGGCTGGCCGGGGCCGGGCTGATCGCCGTGCTGGGCGCGCAGGCCCTGATCAATCTCGGCGTGGCGGTGCGCCTGCTGCCCGCCAAGGGCATGACGCTTCCCTTCGTCAGCTACGGCGGGTCATCGGTCGTGGCGGCGGGGATCGCCATGGGCATGCTTCTGGCTTTCACCCGGACGCGGCCGCAGGGGCAGATCGGCGATCTGCTGCGCGGGCGGCGCTGACGCGTTTGAGGCAGGCCATGAGCAGAACGAGCCCCTATCTGGTCATCGCCGCGGGTGGCACCGGCGGGCACATGTTCCCCGCGCAGGCGCTGGCCGAGGTCATGCTGCGCCGCGGCTGGCGGGTGCGGCTGAGCACCGATGCGCGCGGTGCGCGCTATGTTGGTGGCTTTCCCCATTCGGTCGAGATCGAGCAGGTCGCAAGCGCCACCTTCGCGCGCGGCGGGCTTGTGAACAAGGTCCTGACGCCGCTGCATGTCGCCGGTGGCGTGCTGGGCGCGGTCTGGCGGATGTGGCGCGACCGGCCCGACGCGGTGGTGGGCTTTGGCGGCTATCCCACGATCCCGGCGCTGGCCGCGGCTTGGGCCTTGCGCCGCCCGCGCATGGTGCATGAACAGAACGGCGTGCTGGGGAAGGTCAACGCGATCTTCGCGCCCCGGGTCGACGTGGTGGCCTGCGGCGTCTGGCCCACCGACCTGCCCGAGGGGGCCGAGGGGCTGCATGTCGGCAACCCGGTACGCGCCGCGGTGCTGGAGCGTGCGGGCGCGGCCTATATTCCCCCCGGCGATTACCCGATGTCGGTGCTGGTGATAGGCGGAAGCCAGGGCGCGCGCATCCTCAGCGACGTGGTGCCAGGGGCCATCGCGGCGCTGCCCGACGAGATACTGCGCAACCTGAGGGTCAGCCACCAGGCCCGCGAAGAGGATCTCGACCGCGTCCGGCGCGTCTATGCCGGGTCCGGGATCGACGCCGACGTGCAACCCTTCTTTCGCGACGTGCCCGCCCGGATGAGCGAGGCGCAGCTGGTCATCAGCCGCGCCGGCGCGTCGAGCATCGCCGACATCTCGGTGATCGGGCGGCCGGCGATCCTGGTGCCCTACGCTGCTGCCGCCGCCGATCACCAGACCGCCAATGCGCGCGGGCTGGTCAAGGCCGGTGGCGCGATCCGCATTCCCGAACGCAAGCTTGACGTCGCCAGCCTGAGCGCGCAGATCGCCGCTGTGCTTGGCGACCCACGAGGTGCGAACCTGATGGCACAGGCGGCGCTTGGACAGGGACTACCCGATGCGCCGCGCCACTTGGCCGACATGGTCGAGGAACTGGCCTGGAAGCCCGACCCGAGAAAGGAACTGACGTCATGAACGCCGCCACCAAGCTGCCCACCGATGTGGGCGCCATCCATTTCGTGGGCATCGGCGGCATCGGTATGTCCGGCATCGCCGAGGTGCTGCTCAACCACGGCTACACCGTGCAGGGATCCGACCTGAAATCCTCGCCGATCACCGAACGCCTTGCGCGCATGGGCGCGCGCGTGTTCGAGGGCCAGGCGCCCGGCAATCTCGACGGGGCCGAGGTCGTGGTCATCTCCTCGGCGATCAAGCCCGGCAATACCGAGCTGGACGAGGCGCGCCGGCTCGGCCTGCCGGTGGTGCGCCGGTCCGAGATGCTGGCCGAGCTGATGCGGCTGAAATCCAACATCGCCGTGGCCGGAACCCATGGCAAGACGACCACCACGACGCTGGTCGCCGAATTGCTGGTCCATGGCGGGATCGACCCGACGGTGATCAATGGCGGCGTCATCCACGCCTATGGCAGCAACGCGCGGATGGGGCAGGGTGAATGGATGGTGGTCGAGGCCGACGAGAGCGACGGCACCTTCAACTGCCTGCCCGCCACCATCGCGATCGTCACCAATATCGACCCCGAGCACATGGAGCATTGGGGCAGTTTCGACCGGCTGCGGCAGGGGTTTCACGACTTCGTCAGCAACATCCCCTTCTACGGGCTGGCCGTGTGCTGCACCGATCATCCGGAGGTGCAGGCTCTGGTCGGGCGGATCAGCGACCGGCGCGTGGTCACCTACGGCTTCAACGCGCAGGCCGATCTGCGCGCCGTGAACCTGCGCTATGCGCGCGGCGTGGCGCATTTCGACATCGCCTTGCAGGCCGAGGGGCTGATGATCGAGGGCTGCACGCTGCCGATGCCCGGCGATCACAATGTCAGCAACGCGCTGAGCGCGGTGGCCGTGGCGCGTCACTTGGGCATGAAGCGGGACGAGATCCGCGCCGCCCTTGCCGCGTTCGAGGGGGTCAACCGCCGCTTCACTCGCGTTGGCGAGGTGGGTGGTGTGACGGTGATCGACGATTACGGCCATCACCCGGTCGAGATCGCCGCGGTGCTGCGCGCGGCGCGACAGGCTAGCGAGGGGCGTGTCATCGCCGTGCATCAGCCGCACCGCTATTCGCGCCTGTCGAGCCTGTTCGAGGATTTCTGCGGCTGTTTCAACGAGGCCGATGTCGTGGGAATCACGCCCGTCTACGCGGCCGGCGAGGCCCCCGTGCCCGGTGCCGCGCGCGACGATCTGGTCGCCGGCCTGCGGCAGCACGGCCACCGTCATGCCGTGGCGGTCGAGGACGAGGACGATCTTGAACGCCTCGTGCGCGCCGAGGCGCGTCCCGGCGACATCGTGGTCTGTCTGGGCGCCGGCACGATCACCGCATGGGCGAACGGTCTGCCCGAGCGTCTGGCCCGCGTCGCGGGGGGTTGAGCCGCCCCTTGGCGCAGGCCGGGCTTTATCTTCGGGGCGGGAACGGGCAAGGATCGATGCCATGACAGAGCTTCCGCAGACACGTGGCCGGCTGAGCCCGCACCGCATCCTGTCCGATCTGACATGGCTGCGCGTCGGCGGCCCGGCCGAGTGGCTGTTCCAGCCCGCCGACGAAGGTGATCTTGCGGCGTTTCTTGGCGCGTTGCCGGGCGATGTGCCGGTCTTTGCCATGGGGGTCGGGTCGAATCTCATCGTGCGCGATGGCGGTATCCGGGGCGTGGTGATCCGGCTGGGGCGCGGCTTCAACGGTATCCGCATCGAGGGATCCCGCGTGATCACCGGGGCTGCGGTGCTCGACGCGCATGTCGCGCGGCGCGCGGCAGAGGCGGGCGTCGACCTTGCGTTCCTGCGCACCATACCAGGCAGCATCGGCGGGGCGGTGCGGATGAACGCGGGCTGCTACGGCGAATACGTGGCCGACCGCCTCGTCGCGGCGCGCGCGGTCACGCGGTCGGGCGAGATCGTGACGCTGACGCCCGGTGACCTGCGCTTCGGCTATCGCCAGAGCGCGCTTCCCGAGGGCGCGGTGATCATCGAGGCGACGTTTCAGGGACCGCAAGGCGCCCCCGAGGCGCTGGCGGCGCGGATGGAGGACCAGATCGCCAAGCGCGACGCCGCTCAGCCGACGCGCGACCGCAGCGCCGGCAGCACGTTTCGCAATCCGGCGGGGCATTCCTCGACCGGGCGGGCCGATGACGTGCACGATCTCAAGGCGTGGTCGGTGATCGACGCCGCCGGTCTGCGCGGCGCGCGGCGCGGGGGCGCGCAGATGAGCGAGAAGCACCCCAATTTCCTCATCAATACCGGTGGGGCCAGCGCCGCCGATCTCGAGGCGCTTGGCGAAGAGGTGCGAAAAAGGGTTTTCCAAGACAGCGGAATAACGCTAGACTGGGAAATATTGAGGGTCGGCGAACCGGCCCAGGGCGATAGCTTACAGGGCAAGAAGGGGCAACGCCCCGCGGACGAGCAGGCATAACGATAACAGGGCCCGCAAGAATGGCCCGGAATTTCGAGGCAGACGGTGGTTGGTTCGAGCAGAACAGCCTCCCGTATCGCGGTAATCATGGGTGGCCCCTCGGCCGAGCGCGAGGTGTCGCTGTCTTCGGGGCGCGAATGCGCCGCCGCATTGCGGGACGCGGGCTATGACGTGATCGAGGTCGATGCCGGCCGCGACCTTGCCGCGCGGCTGACAGAGATTTCCCCGAATGTGGTCTTCAACGCCCTGCATGGCCGCTGGGGCGAGGATGGCTGCGTCCAGGGCCTGCTGGAATGGCTGGGCCTGCCCTATACGCATTCCGGTGTCCTGTCCTCGGCGCTGGCGATGGACAAGGACCGGACCAAGGCCGCCTATCGCGCCGCCGGCCTGCCGGTGGTCGACAGCTTGCTTGCGGCGCGCGACGACGTGCGCAGCCGCCACGTGATGCCGCCGCCCTACGTGGTCAAGCCGAACAACGAGGGGTCATCGGTCGGCGTCTACCTGGTGCGGGAGGCGGCCAATGCCCCGCCCGCGCTGTCGGACGACATGCCCGAGACGGTGATGGTCGAGGCCTTCGCGCCGGGGCGCGAGTTGACGACCACGGTGATGGGCGACCGCGCGCTGACGGTTACCGATATCCTGACCGATGGCTGGTACGACTACGACGCCAAGTACACGCCCGGCGGATCGCGCCACGTGGTGCCCGCCGAGATCCCGCCCGAGATCTTCGCGGCCTGCCTCGCGCACGCGCTGCGCGCGCACGAGGTTCTGGGCTGTCGCGGCCTCAGCCGGACGGATTTCCGCTGGGACGAGGCGCGGGGCGAAGCCGGGCTGATCCTGCTTGAGACCAACACCCAGCCGGGGATGACGCCCACATCGCTCAGCCCCGAACAGGCGCAGGCGGTGGGGATCTCTTTCCCGGAACTGTGTGCGTGGATGGTGGAGGACGCGTCATGCGACCGGTGATCCCGCGCGCCGATCCCGCCCCCTCGCGGCTGAGCTACCGTCTTCAGCGGATGATGCTGACGCCGTTCTGCCGCTGGTTCCTGCGCGTCGGGCTGCCGGTGCTGGTCGTGGTGGGCGGCATCGCGGGCTATCTCGCCGACGAGGCGCGGCGCATGGCGATCGTCGATCAGGTTGCCGAGTTCCGCCGCCAAATCGAGACGCGCCCTGAATTCATGGTCCAGCGGATGACCGTCGACGGCGCGAGCGATGCGGTGCACAAGGAAATCCGCGCGGTCTTTCCGTATGATCTGCCGGCAAGTTCCTTCGATCTGGATCTGTCGGTGATCCGCGCGCGGCTGGAAGGGATCCCGGCGGTCGTGCAGGCCGCGGTTCGGGTCCGGCAGGGTGGCATCCTCGCGGTCGACGTCAACGAACGCGTTCCGGTGGTGCTGTGGCGCACCCGTGGCGGGATCCGGCTGCTCGACCGCGAGGGCGTGGCGATCGCCACTTTGCAAAGCCGCGCGGCGCGGCCCGGCTTGCCCGTGATGACCGGAGCCAGGGCCGATGCGTATGTCCCCGAGGCGCTGGATCTGCTCGAGGCCGCGGGCCCCCTGAACATGCAGATCCGCGGTCTTGTGCGCGTCGGGGAACGCCGCTGGGACATGGTGCTGCGCGACGGCAAGCGCATCATGCTGCCAGAGGCGGACCCGGTGCGCGCGCTGGAACGGGTGATCGTTCTGAATGCCACCCACGAGATGCTGGAGCGCGACCTGGTGGCGGTGGACATGCGGATCGGCCCGCGTCCGACCGTGCGGCTGAGCGCGTATGCAAGCCGTGAATGGCAGCGGATGACAGGCATCCTATCAAGGGCGGGAACGCAATGATCGAGCTTTACGAATCGCAAAGGGCGATGCGCGCGATGCGACAGGCGGCGTTGCACCGCGGTGTGGTGGCGGTGCTGGATATCGGCACATCGAAGATCGCCTGCCTTGTGCTGCGCTTTGACGGCACGCCGCGCATGGCAGAGGCCGAGGAGGTCGGCCGCATGGCCGGGCAGGCGGGCTTTCGGGTGATCGGGGCGGCGACCACGCGCTCGCGCGGGGTGCGCTTTGGAGAGATCGACGCGATGGTCGAGACCGAGCGCGCGATTCGCACCGCCGTGCAGGCGGCGCAGCGGATGGCCGACACGCGCGTCGATCACGTGCTGGCCTGCTTTTCCGGGGCCGGGCCGCGCAGCTACGGGCTGGCCGGCGAGGTCGAACTCGAGGGCCAGGTTGTCAGCGAACACGATATCAGCCGCGTGCTGAGCGCCTGCGACGTGCCCGAATACGGCGACGGGCGCGAGGTGCTGCACGCCCAACCGGTGAACTTCGCGCTGGACCACCGCACCGGGCTGATCGATCCGCGCGGCCAACTGGGGCAGGCGCTGTCCACGGACATGCACATGCTGACCGTCGATGCCGACGCGATCCGCAATCTCGCCCATTGCATGACCCGCTGCGACCTGGAACTGGCGGGGTTGGCAAGCTCGGCTTACGTGTCGGGCGTCTCGACGCTGGTCGAGGACGAGCAGGAACTGGGCGCGGCCTGCATCGACCTGGGCGGCGGCACCTCGGGCGTGTCGATCTTCATCCGCAAGCACATGATCTACGCCGACAGCGTGCGCATGGGCGGCGATCACGTGACCAAGGATATTTCCATGGGCCTGCAGGTGCCGATGGCCGTGGCCGAGCGGATCAAGACCTTCTATGGCGGCGTCGTGGCGACCGGGATGGACGACCGCGAGATGATCGATATCGGCGGCGATACCGGCGATTACGAGCATGACCGCCGCCAGGTCAGCCGCGCCGAACTGATCGGGATCATGCGTCCGCGCGTCGAGGAGATCCTCGAGGAGGTGCGTGCGCGGCTGGATGCTGCGGGGTTTGACCACCTGCCCAGCCAGCAGATCGTGCTGACCGGGGGTGGCAGCCAGATCCCCGGGCTCGACGGTCTGGCCAGCCGTATCCTGGGCCAGCAGGTGCGCCTCGGGCGGCCGATGCGGGTGCACGGTCTGCCGCAGGCGGCGACCGGCGCGGGCTTTGCCAGTGCCGTGGGGATGTGCCTGTTCGCCGCCAATCCGCAGGACGAGTGGTGGGATTTCGAGATCCCCGTGGACCGCTACCCGGCGCGGTCGCTGCGGCGGGCGGTGAAATGGTTCAAGGACAATTGGTGAGGATTTTCATGTAATCACGAGGTGACGCGCCGCGGCGTTTCTGATACCCAGCAGGTAACGAGGTCCGAAAAGGACCCGCCAAGCAGTCGAGCAGTGTCTGCCAGAATGACCGGACCAAAGCTGATGCGCGTTTCGCGCAGCACGGCAGCACGTCTTGTGGTGCCAATGGCCTTGGCCGCCACATGTGCCAAAGTTGGCGAAAATTTGCGTATTGGTAGGGAAAACCGACGAGATATGGGCGTATTCCCGTGTTTTTTTGATGACGATTGGCCCATTGATCGGTAGGATCAATGGCAATGAGGCGGAAAACGGCCCATCAACGAGGCCATCAAGACAGGCGGACAGAGCAATGACACTCAACCTTTCAGTACCCGGACATGACGAACTCAAGCCCCGCATCACCGTGTTCGGTGTCGGCGGGGCCGGGGGCAACGCCGTCAACAACATGATCGAGAAGGCGCTCGACGGTGTGGACTTCGTGGTCGCCAATACCGACGCGCAGGCGCTCAGCCAGTCCAATGCCGAGCACCGCGTGCAACTTGGCGTGAAGGTCACAGAAGGCCTTGGAGCCGGAGCGCGGCCCTCTGTCGGAGCGTCGGCCGCCGAGGAGAGCATCGAGCAGATCGTCGATCACCTGGCCGGCGCGCATATGTGCTTCATCACCGCCGGCATGGGCGGCGGCACCGGCACCGGGGCAGCCCCCATCATCGCGCAGGCGGCTCGCGAGCTGGGCGTGCTTACCGTTGGCGTCGTGACCAAGCCCTTCCAGTTCGAGGGCGGCAAGCGGATGCGCCAGGCCGAGGAAGGCGTCGAGGCCCTGCAGAAGATGGTCGACACGCTGATCATCATCCCCAACCAGAACCTGTTTCGTCTCGCCAACGAGAAGACCACATTCACCGAGGCGTTCAGCCTGGCCGACGACGTGCTCTACCAGGGCGTCAAGGGCGTGACGGACCTGATGGTGCGGCCGGGCCTGATCAACCTCGACTTCGCCGACGTGCGCGCGGTGATGGACGAGATGGGCAAGGCGATGATGGGCACCGGCGAGGACGATGGCGAGAACCGCGCCATCCAGGCCGCCGAAAAGGCGATCGCCAACCCGCTGCTCGACGAGATCAGCCTGCGCGGCGCCAAGGGCGTGCTGATCAACATCACCGGCGGGCACGACCTGACGCTGTTCGAGCTTGACGAGGCCGCCAACCGCATTCGCGAGGAGGTCGATCCCGACGCCAACATCATCGTCGGCTCGACCCTCGATCCGTCGATGGAAGGCGCGATTCGGGTCAGCGTGGTCGCCACCGGGATCGACGCCACCGAGGTCCACGAGACGCCGCTGCCGCGCCGGTCGCTGGCAGAGCCGCTCAAGCAGCCCGAGGCTGTGCATGTCGACACGCCCGCGGTCGCCGATGTCGCCGCCCCCGAGCCGGTCTATGACGAGGATCCGGAGCCGTCGCTCTTCCAGGAGGCCGAGCCCGAATTCACCGTCGCCGAGGAGCGCGGGCAGGACATCTTCGAGGACGACGAAGGCTTCGACGACGCGATGGAGCCTGCCTTCCAGCCGCGGGTCGAGGAATTCACGCCCGCGCGCCCGTCCCCGCAGGCCGCACCGGCGCAGGCGCGGACTGCCCAGCCGGCAGCGCAGGCCGATGGCCCGCGCGCGCCCGGCACGCCGTCGCCCGAGGCGATGCAGCGGTTGCAGGCCGCCGTCAACAAGGCCCCCGTGCAGCCCCAGCAGCGCCGCCCGGACCCGGCAGTGGACGACCGCCAACGCTTCGGCATCAACTCGCTGATCAACCGCATGACCGGCCATGGCGGCCCGGAGGCGCCGCGCCCCACCCGTCAGCAGCCGCAGGTGCAGTCGCAGCCTTCGCAACAGGCCGCACCGCGTGCGCAGGAAGAGGATGAACAGATCGAGATCCCGGCCTTCCTGAGGCGGCAGGCGAACTGACAGCCGCCGTTTCGCGCGCATGCAAGGGCCGTCCCGTCGGGGCGGCCTTTCGCGTCTGCCCGAGGCTTTGTGAGGCGACGCCGGCGGGGCCGCGAAATGTGCCAAAGGCGTTTTGCACCGAAAACTTATGTGCTAGGAGCAAACCAAGGCGGGGGTGATCCCGCGCGACCGGAAGCTGGAGCGAGAACGCGCATGAGTAAGGGGAAGTCCCGTGTCACGTTGATACTTGCCGTCTCGGCGGGGATCGCGCTGGCCGGATGCGGCGGCAACGAAAGCGTCGAGCGTGGAAACGTCAATTACGAGAACTACACGGCGCAGCAGATCTTCGAGCGCGGCGAATACGATCTGGCGCAGAACGATCCCGGCCTCGCGGCCCGCAACTTTGCCGAGGTCGAGCGGCTGTACCCCTATTCCAATCTCGCCAAGCGGGCGGTGATCATGCAGGCCTTCGCCCATCACCGCGACAGGAATTACGAGGAAAGCCGCGCCGCCGCGCAGCGTTATATCGATTTCTATCCCGCCGACGAGGATGCCGCCTACGCGCAGTATCTTCTGGCGCTCAGCTATTACGACCAGATCGACGAGGTCGGGCGCGACCAGGGCCTGACCTTTCAGGCGCTGCAGGCCCTGCGCGAGGTGATCGAGCGGTATCCCGACAGCGAATACGCGACCACCGCGATCCTGAAATTCGACCTCGCCTTCGATCATCTTGCCGCCAAGGAGATGGAAATCGGGCGCTACTACCTCAAGCGAGATCACTTCCCCGCGGCGATCAACCGCTTCCGCGTCGTGGTCGAGGATTTCGAGACCACCAGCCACACCGCCGAAGCGTTGCACCGGCTGGTCGAATCCTACCTGTCGCTGGGGCTGACCGACGAGGCGCGTACCGCCGGGGCGATCCTGGGCCACAACTTCCGCGGCACGAGCTGGTACGAGGACAGCTACAAGCTGTTGACCGGGCAGGGCCTGACACTCGAGGCGGCGGGCGACAACTGGCTGCGACAGATCTACCGCCAGACGATCCAGGGCCGCTGGCTGTAGGGGGCACCGGGCGGCCTGTCGCCCGATGGAGTGGCTGAATGCTGGGCGCGCTCGAAATCCGGGACATGCTGATCATCGACCGGCTGGACCTGACGTTCCAACCTGGACTGAACGTGCTGACAGGCGAGACCGGGGCGGGCAAATCCATCCTTCTCGACAGCCTGGGCTTCGTGCTGGGCTGGCGCGGGCGGTCGGACCTGGTGCGCGCGGGCGCCGAGCGCGGCGAGGTCACGGCTGTCTTCGATCTGCCCGACGGCCATCCGGCCCGCGACGTGCTGACCGAGGCCGGTTTTGCCGACAGCGACGAGGTGATCCTGCGCCGCATCAACACCGCCGACGGCCGCAAGACCGCCTATGTCAACGATCGCCGCGCGTCGGGCGAGGTGCTGCGCCGGCTGTCGGGCACGTTGGTGGAACTGCACGGCCAGCAGGCCGATCGGGGGCTTCTGGACCCGCGCGCGCATCGCGACATGCTCGACACGTTTGGCCGGCTGCACCCGATGCGCGAGGCGGTGCGCACGGCTTGGCGCGCGCGCGGGCAAGCCCACAAGGCGCTGACCGAGGCCGAGGCGGCACTGGAGACGGTGCGCGCCGAGGAGGATTACCTGCGCCATGCGGTGGCCGAGCTTGATGCGCTCGATCCGCAGCCGGGCGAGGATGACGACCTCGACAGCCGCCGCCGGATGATGCAGGGGGCCGAGCGCATCCGCGAGGATATCCTGCGTGCCGCGGCGCTTGTCGGGGCCGAGGGCGCCGAAGGGTCCGCGGGCGACGCGCTGCGCTGGCTGGAAGGGGTTGCCGCGCCCGCCGAGGGCGCGCTCGACGGGGCCATCGCGGCGCTTGGCCGGGCGCTTGTCGAACTGGACGAGGCCGGGCAGGGCATCGACCGGGCGCTCGAGGTCATGCGCTTCGATCCGCTGGAACTGGAGCAGGCCGAGGAGCGGTTGTTCGCCATCCGTGCGATGGCGCGCAAGCATGGCGTGCCAGCCGACGACCTTGGCACCTTCGCCGACGGGCTGCGCGCGCAGATCGCCGCGCTGGACGCGGGCGATGCGGATCTTCGGACATTGCGCGCCAAACTGGCCGAGGCTGACAGCACTTTTGACGCCGAGGCGCAGGTGCTGAGCGCGGCGCGGCGCGAAGCGGCACAGGCGCTTGACGCGGCGGTGATGGCCGAGCTGGCACCTCTGAAGATGGAGCGGGCGGTCTTCACCACCGCGATCGGCGCGGCCGAGCCCGGGCCGTCGGGCATCGACGACGTGACTTTCACCGTCGCCACCAATCCCGGCGCGCCCGCCGGACCGCTCAACAAGATCGCCTCGGGCGGCGAACTGAGCCGCTTTCTGCTGGCGCTCAAGGTCTGCCTTACGGGACCGCAAAGCGGGCTGACGATCATCTTCGACGAGATCGATCGAGGCGTCGGCGGGGCGACGGCGGATGCGGTCGGCCGGCGCCTGGCGCAGTTGGCCGGGGCGGGGCAGATCTTGGCAGTCACGCATTCGCCGCAGGTGGCGGTGCGCGGCGCGCATCACTGGCGCGTCGAGAAGCGGGTCGAGGGCGAGGTGACGCTGTCTACGGTGCGCGCGATGCATGGTATGGAGCGCATCGACGAGATAGCGCGCATGCTATCGGGCGACCGCGTGACCGAAGAGGCCCGCGCGGCGGCGCGCGCGCTCATGCAGGGATGAGGCTACGGGGCCAGTGCGTCAGGGATCGATCTTGCGCGCCTCGTCGATCAGCATGACGGGAATGCCGTCGCGGATCGGAAAGGCCAGCCCGGCGGCCTCGCTGATAAGTTCCTGCGCGTCGGCATCATAGCGCAGCGTGGCGTGGGTTTGCGGGCAGATCAGCCCGTCGAGCATGCGCCGGTCGAAGCCGGCGCCGTTTTTGGGCGTGTCGGTCATTGCATGATATCCTCGCCGTCGCCGCCCCGCATAGAGTATTCTATGAGCGTGACCAGCGTCTCGCGCCGGGTGCTCAGCGACGGCGCCTCGAGCAGCGCCTGCTTGTCCTCGGGTTCGAACCCGAGCAGCATCGACAGCGAGTTGATCAGCAATTCGTCATCCGCCTCTTTCAGCGACTCCCAGTCGGTCTGCAATTCCTGCGCGGTGAAATATCGCGACAGCAGGTTCATGAACTTGTCGCGGCTGAACCCGTCATCGGTTTCCGACGGGCCCTTGTCACGCTCAAACCCGGTCCAGGAGACCTTGGCGCGGCGGTAGGGCGAGAAGCCCTCGACCTCCTCGACCACGCGGAACCGCGACAGCCCGGTCAGCGTGATCATGTATCGCCCGTCCTCGGTTTCCGAGAACTGCGTGACCCGCCCGACACAGCCGATGGTGTGAAGGCCGGTGCCGCCGTTGCGCCCGGGCATGCGGTTGGGCTGCACCATGCCGATCAGACGCTCCGGCGTCTTCAGCGCATCGTCGAGCATCGCGAGATAGCGCGGCTCGAACAGGTGCAGGGGCAACCGCGCGCGCGGTAGCAATAGGGCGCCCGGCAACGGGAAGATCGGGATGATTTCGGGCAGGTCCATATGCTTTGTCATATCGAGCAGTTAGCCCGTGCCATGGCTCAGGCAAATATCATCGAGCTCAATCTGCGCCGCCCGTTCAGAAGCACCGGGTCGTTGGGTTTGAGCGCCTCGAAGATGGTCAGCAACTGGGTTTTCGCCGCGCCGTCGTTCCACTCGCGGTCGCGGCGGAAAAGCTCGAGCAGCTCGTCCACCGCGGCCTGCACCTGCCCGCTGGCATAAAGCGCCTGCGCCAGGTCGAAGCGGGCCTGGTGGTCGTCGGGATCGGCCTCGACCGCGGCGCGCAACTCGTCCACCGGGCCGGCGTTTTCGGCCTGCCGGGCGAGTTGCAGCTGCGCATGCGCGCCTTCGACCTCGTCGCTCTTGCTGATCTCGGCGGGCGCGCCGTTGAGGATCGCCTCGGCCTGGTCGAGGTCGCCGGCCGCGATCTGCGCACGGGCCATGCCGGCATAAGCGCGGGCGTTCTTGCCGTCCTCCTGCACGATCGCGGCGTAGGTCTGGGCGGCATCGTCGACGGCGCCGTCTTCCAGCATCTGGTCGGCGGCGTCGAGCGCCTCTTCGAGGCCGCCGCCCTGTTGCCCGCCCGCGGTGCCGGCGGCCTGCAGGACGCGGTCCACGAAGGCGTCGATTTCGGACCCGGAAAGCGCGCCCTGGAATCCGTCTATGGGCTGGCCCTGCCAGAAGGCGTAGATGGTTGGCAGCGACTGGATGCGCAACTGCCCGGCGATCGCCTGGTTTTCATCGACATTGACCTTGGCCAGTTTCACCGCGCCATTCGCTCGGGTCACCGCCGCCTCGAGCGCGGGGGTCAGTGTCTTGCACGGCCCGCACCACGGCGCCCAGAAGTCGACGATCACTGGCACGCCCTGCGAGGCCTCGATCACCTCGGCCATGAAGGTGGCTTCCGAGACGTCCTTGATATGATCGCCCGCTTGGGGCGCCTTGTTGCCTTGACCCAGTTCCAGCATGGTCTGCATCCCCTGATTTCGTGTGTCTGCCGTGTGTCGCTTCTCTATATGAGAGGTTGGGCGGTGGTTTCAAAGGTCGAATTGCGCGAAGACCGGCGCGTGATCGGATGGTTTCTCCCAGCCGCGGGCATCGCGCAGGATGCGGCTGGAATGCGCGGCGGCGGCGATATCGGCGCTGGCCCAGACGTGATCGAGCCGGCGCCCCTTGTCGGCGGCGTCCCAATCGCGCGCGCGATAGGACCACCACGAATAAAGTCGTCCCTCGGGAATGTCGGCGCGCGTCACGTCGTGCCAGCCGCCGGCCTCTTGCGCGGCGCCGAGGTGGTCCACCTCGACGGGCGTGTGGCTGACGATTTTCAGAAGCTGCTTGTGCGACCAGACGTCATCCTCGCGCGGGGCGATGTTGAGATCGCCCACCAGAATGGACTTTTCGGGACGGTTATCCGCGAACCAGTCGCGCATGTCGGTCAGGTAGTCGAGCTTCTGGCCGAATTTCGGGTTCTGCGCGCGGTCGGGCACGTCGCCGCCGGCGGGCACGTAGAAATTGTGGATCACCACGCCGCTCTCCAGCCGTGCCGCCACGTGGCGGGCGTGGCCGAGGCCGGCGAAATTCATCTCGCCCATGTCCTCGAGGGGGAGCTTGGACAGGATCGCCACGCCGTTATAGCCCTTCTGCCCGCGTGCCGCCATGTGCCCGTAGCCAAGGCTGCGGAACTGCTCCAGCGGGATCTTGTCAACCGGGCTCTTGCACTCCTGCAGGCACAGGATGTCGGGCGCTTCCTGCTGCATCAGCCGGGCGACGAGCCCCTCGCGCAGGCGGACAGAGTTGATGTTCCAGGTGGCAAGGGTGAACGGCATCGGGCCTCCGGCGGGGTGTCACAGGTTGGCGGCAACTGACCTCAGGCCCTGCGCGAACACAACCCCCAAATGCGCGCCGCGGGCCGCGCTGGGTGCCGCGTTTACAGCACCGCGCCGTGCGGGCATGCTGTGCGCCGACCGTGCGCGCCATCGGAGCCGCGCGACGCGACCCGAGTAAACACCGAAAGGACATTCCATGACCGACACGTCCAGCGTCACGCCGGTGGCCTCGGATCTGGCGTTTACGCGGCCCGATCCGCGCGGCACCGTCGCCGAGCCCGCCTATGCCGGCGCGCTCAGCTTCATGCGGCGGNCCCGATCCGCGCGGCACCGTCGCCGAGCCCGCCTATGCCGGCGCGCTCAGCTTCATGCGGCGGCGCTACACCAGGGACCTGACCGGGGCAGATCTGGCGGTGATGGGGGTACCGTTCGACCTGGCCGTGTCGGACCGGTCGGGCGCGCGGCTGGGGCCGCGCGCGGTGCGCGCCGCCTCGGCGCATATCGCGTGGCAGGCACCCTGGCCGTGGCCGGCCGACCCCTTCGAGACGCTGTCGGTCGTGGATTGCGGCGATTGCTTCTTCGATCCCGGATATCCCGCCGAGGTGCCCGGAGCGATCGCGCAGGCCGCGCGCGACGTGCTGGCGCAGGATGTCGGGCTCTTGTGCCTTGGCGGGGACCATTTCATTACCCTGCCACTCTTGCGGGCACATGCCGAACGGCACGGGCCGCTTGCCCTCGTGCAGTTCGACGCGCATTCCGACACCTGGAAGGACGCGCCGGGGCGCATCGATCACGGCACGGTGATCTGGCACGCGGTGCGCGAGGGGCTAGTGATCCCTGCGCGGTCGGTGCAGGTTGGCATCCGCACACACAACCCCGATCCGCTTGGGTTTCATGTCATCGACGCGCGCGAGATCCACCGCAGCACCCCCGAGGCGGTGGCAGCACAGGTGCGCAGGATCATCGGCGACAATCGTACCTATCTGACCTTCGATATCGACGCGCTCGACCCGTCCTGTGCGCCCGGTACCGGCACGCCGGTGATCGGCGGGCTGAGCACATGGCAGGCGCAGGAGATCCTGCGCGGGCTGGCAGGGATCGACCTTGTGGGCATGGACGTGGTCGAGGTCGCGCCGGCCTATGACATGTCCGAGATCACCGCGCTGGCGGCGGCGACGCTGGCCAATGACCTGATCTGTCTATACGCCGCGACGCGTGGCTGATCGCCCCCTTCATGCGCCGCGGGGTCGAGGCATGAAAAAAGGCCCCGACAGTGTGCCGGGGCCAGTCAACAGGGAGGTTCATGTAAAACGTCTAGTCATCGTAGCAGATCGGCCGGTTTCCGCAGAGTCATTCCCCGTGCAAAAACCGCGAACCGTGTCAATTAAACCACAAGGCGATATCCGCCGGACTCGGTAACCAGGAGGCGAGCGTTGGCCGGATCCGGCTCGATCTTCTGGCGCAGGCGGTAGATATGCGTCTCGAGCGTGTGGGTCGTCACCCCGGCATTGTAGCCCCAGACCTCGTGAAGCAGCACGTCGCGCGGCACCACGCCCTCGCTGGTGCGGTAGAGGAACTTGAGGATGTTGGTCTCCTTCTCGGTCAGGCGCACCTTGCGCTCGTCCTCGGTGACCAGCATCTTCATCGACGGCTTGAAGGTGTAGGGGCCAAGCTGGAACACCGCGTCCTCGGATTGTTCATGCTGGCGCAGTTGCGCGCGGATGCGCGCCAGCAGGACGGGGAACTTGAACGGTTTGGTGATGTAGTCGTTGGCACCGGCATCGAGGCCGAGGATGGTGTCGGCATCGCCGTCATGCCCGGTCAGCATCACCACCGGCGCCTTGACGCCTTGCTTGCGCATCACGCGGCACAGCTCGCGCCCGTCCGTGTCGGGCAGCCCGACATCGAGAATCACGAGATCGTAGAGCATCTCCTTGATCTTGCGCATCGCGTCGGCACCGTCGGAGGCCTCGAACACGTCGAAATCCTCGGTCATCACCAGCTGTTCGCCAAGCGCCTCGCGCAGGTCGTCGTCATCATCGACAAGCAGTATCTTCTTGACGTGTGTCATCGTGAAATCCTCTCTTGATGGATCGACCGTGCACCTCGGCCGGGTTCGCGGCAAGGGCGACGACAGATGTCTCACGCCCACGTGTTGCGACGCGAAGTTTTGTTTCAATTTCCGACGGAACGCCCTAAATGCCGGTCAGACCGAAAAGGGAGGCCCCGCCGGATGAGCCTAACGCCAGACGTGACCGAAATCATCGCCCGGGCCCGGGCCGACCTGCGCATGGGCGTGCCCGTCGTCCTGTGCGGTGACGCAGGCGCCGTGCTCGTGATGGCTGCCGAGACGCTGGATGCACAGCGCCTGGCCGATCTCAGCGCGCTTGGCGGCACCCCGGTTCTGGCGATCACCGCGCGACGCGCCGCGACGCTGAAGGCACGTGCCTATGACGGCGACCTGGCGCGGGTGGTGCTGCCGCCCGATGCGCGGCTTCCGTGGGTGCTGGCGGTGGCGGATCCGGCCGACGACCTCAAGACCCCGATGAAAGGCCCCCTGACGACGCAGCGCGGCGGCGATAGCGGGCTGCACCGTCTGGCGCTCGCGCTGGTGAAATCCGCGCGGCTGCTGCCGGCGGCAGTGGTGCAGACGATCTCTGACGGGGCGGGCTTTGCCGCGCGTCACGGGCTGACCTCGGTGCCGCTCGACACCGCCGCGCCGAAACTGATGCAGACCAGCCCGCTGCATCCGGTGGTCAGCGCGAGGCTGCCGCTGGAAGTATCCGACGCGGGCCGGCTGCACATCTTCCGACCCGAGGATGGCGGGGAAGAGCATTACGCGGTCGAGATCGGCCAGCCCAACCGCGACACCCCGGTGCTGGCGCGGCTCCATTCGGCCTGTTTCACCGGCGACCTGATGGGCAGTCTGAAATGCGACTGTGGCCCGCAACTGCGCGGTGCCTTGGCCCAGATGGGGGCCGAGGGCACGGGCGTGCTGCTTTATCTCAACCAGGAAGGGCGCGGCATCGGCCTAGCCAACAAGATGCGCGCCTATTCGCTGCAGGACCAGGGGTTCGACACGGTCGAGGCCAATCACCGGCTGGGTTTCGAGGATGACGAGCGCGATTTCCGCATCGGCGCGCGGATCCTGTCGCTGATGGGCTTCTCGACGGTGCGACTGCTGACCAACAATCCCGCCAAGATCACGATGATGCGGGAAAGCGGTATCCAAGTGACCGAACGCGTGCCTTTGAAGCTGGGCAAGAACACGCACAACCACGCCTATCTTGCGACCAAGGCGGCGAAATCGGGGCACCTGCTTTAGACCTCAAGGCCGGGTGTCACGATTGTCTGCCGTGCCCAGGAAAATTCAGAATTCTCCTGACATGAATTTTCACGAGGTCCGCTGCTCGACCCCGTCGGGTGGCGAGAGATGTCATCGCGTCACTGCTTTTCGAACCAGATGATGACTTCGCCGATCTCGACACCGTACTTGTCCATATAGGCGCGGTTGAGAACGCGGTCCTCGGTGATCTGCCACATCCAGTCGTCAAAGCTGACGCGCAGCGTGCCATCGGGCACCGGCAGGTCGATGCGGTATTGCCAATTGAAGGCATCGCCCCGCTCTTCGCCAGAGGCCGCCCCGATCACGCCGTCGGCGCTGCCGCGCCAGGTGTCGGGGCCGGTCTTGGTCAGCGTCCAGATCCGGGTTTCGGTGCTGCCGTCAGCATAGGCAAAGCGTTCGTCCAGGGTCAGGGTGGTCCCATCCCAGTCGCCCGTGACCTGCACCTCGAAGCGGCGGCGCACGGTGCCGAAGCGGTCTTGGAACTGGCCGTAGCCGACGACTTGCCCGTCGAAGAACTCTTCGAGATTGAACTCTTGCGCGCTCAATTTCTCGTCTGCGAGATCGGGCCGCCCGGCACAGGCCGCAAGAACCGTCAGCGACAGGATCAGAAATAACGCGCGCATGGGAACCTCCGTGGTTTGTATTGCGAACGTATCACGACCTCATCCCGCGACAAGGCTCAGGCGCGGCGCGCGCCGGTCAGCACGGCCGCGAAGCCCAGGACCAGCACCGCGACGCAGATCGCCAGCAGTTGCTCGTACTTGTGGCCCACGGGCAACACCGCCGCCGCCCACGCGGTCTCGCGCGCGAAATAGGTCGCCGCGCCTGCCATCGCGGCAACGAAGGCCACGAGGTAGGACCAGAGCGCCACGCGCCGGCCCATCACCAGCCCCACCAGAAGGACCGGCGTCAGGAACATGCTGGCCGTGCCGCTGACCGCGACGGCATCGAACAGCGTCTGGTTGCCCCAGAGCGTCAGCGCCGCCCCCAGGGCCATGAACCCGACCATCGCCGCGCGCCCCGCCAGCAGCGAGCGCGCGCCAAGGCGCAATTCCTCGACCACCAGCCGCGCGGCGCTCGACAGCGCCGAATCGAGCGTGCTGAGCGCCGAGATGAGCAGCGACACCAGCAGCGCGGTAAAAAGCCATGGTGGAAACATCCCCGCCCATGTGCCGATCAGCTCGCCCTCGTATTTGGCGCCGACCAGCCCTGCCTGAATGCCGAAGAAGCCGAACCCGATGATGCACAGCACTGAGATCCAGAAGGCGTGGAGGAAGGATTTCCGCGTGGTGTCGGGGTCGGCGATGAATCCCCGATCCATCATCACCGGATCATGTGCAGGGTAGGAGAACACCTGTAGTAGTGCCACCAGAAGCAGCACCTGTCCGTTCCACGCCCCCGCCGTGCCGGGCGCCGTCAGCACCGCGCCGATCTCGAACCCGGGGCTGAGGATCAGCGCGACCAGCGCAGCCGCGAAGACGGCCAGAAACACCAGCATCTGCAACACATCCGTGCGCAGCGCGGCGCTCAGGCCGCCCCAGGCACTGTAGGCCAGGCCGAGGGCCGCGACGACCAGGATCGACGCCTCACGCGCCAAGCCCGTCCCGGGCAGCACGGCGGCAAAGATCAGCCCGACCACCAGCAGGTTGGCGAAGACCTCGGACAGCAGGCGCAGCGCGATCACGAGGTTGTAACAGGCGTTGCCAGTGGCCCCGAACCGCGCGCCCAGCCAGTCCTGCACCGATCCCGCGCCGCCGGCACGCAGCCGACCCACGATGAAGCCGCCGGTCAGGAAAGACCCGTAATAGGTGGCATAGGCCAATGTGCCCCAGATGCCGTAGAAATACCCCAGTATGGCCGAGTTCATCAGCGAGCGTGCGAAGATCCAGGTTGTCACCTGGCTGAGGACCAGCACCCAGAGCCCCGGCGCGCGTCCCGCGAGGTCCGCGCCGCTGAAAAATCCGCCAAGGGTCGCGCGTCGCGGGGCGACGAGCAGGCTGCCCAGAATGACCAGCCCGAAAAGGCAAATGACTGCAAGTGTTTGCATTTTTTTGATCCCCGACGTTCCTGTCCCTGCCAATCGCTAGCAAAGCGCGCGGAGATCGGCCATCTTTTTGCGCCACGCCTGACGCGAACGTGATCCCGGTTGGGGGCAAGGCGAGGTTACAGCGTCGCGTTCACCGCGCCGCCGTCCAGCAGGATGTTCTGCCCGACCATGAACCCGGCATGCCGGCTGCACAGAAAGGCACAGGCCGCTCCGAACTCCTCGGGTGTGCCGTAGCGCCCCGCGGGGATCGTGGCGCAGCGCCGTTCGCGGGCCTCGTCCATGGTGATGCCCTCGGCCTCGGACACGCCCTGATCGAGCGACGTGGCGCGGTCGGTGGCGTGGATACCCGGCAGCAGGTTGTTGATCGTCACGCCGTCACCGGCCACCTGCCGCGCGGTGCCCGCGACATAGCCCGTCAGCCCTGCGCGCGCGGAATTGCTGAGGCCCAGCACCGGGATCGGCGCCTTGACCGCCTGCGAGGTGATGTTGACGACGCGGCCCCAGCCGCGCTCCATCATGCCCGGCACCAGCGCGGTGATCATGGCGATCGGCGCCAGCATGTTGGCGTCGAGGGCGGCGATGAAATCTTCGCGGGTCCAGTCGGTCCACATCCCCGGCGGCGGGCCGCCGGCATTGTTGACAAGAATATCCACCGGCCCCGCGGCGTCGAGCAGCGCGGCGCGTCCCGCCTCGGTGCTGATATCGGCGGCTACCGTGACCACCTCGACGCCGAAATCGGTGCGGATCGTCTCTGCCGCGGCTTCAAGCGCCTCTGCCCCGCGTGCGTTCATCACCAGATCGCACCCGGCCTCTGCGAGGGCGCGCGCGCAGCCGAGGCCCAGCCCTTTCGATGCCGCGCAGACCAGCGCCCGCTTGCCCGTGATCCCGAGATCCATCCTCTATCCCCCTGTTTTCGACGGTCAGATACACCATGCCTTAACACCCGCAGGGATAGAATCACCAGATGCGGCGTCGGCGGTGCCCGTTCGCTGCGTCCATTCGGATTGACCGCGGTACGCCACCACCCTAAGCAGTAAGAGTGCTGTCGCGGCACACGCGAAAGATGTTTATTGTCCCGATCGGCCCTGCTGATGACCTCGCCAGACGCCCGCCCCGCCCAATCGATCCCGGTCTTCGACGCGTCGGATTTCCGCGTGGTGAGCGGGGCGAATCTGGGCGACGCGTTGTCCTTCGCCGACGAGCTCGATCTCGACGACATGTACGAGTTGGGCGCGCAGGCGCGGACGGCGCGACTGGACCTCGTCATGCACGGCGCGGGACCGTTCATGATCGGCGACGCGTCAGAGCGCGGGTGCCCTGGCGCACGTGTCCATCTCGATTGCGCGCTCACACTGATGGCGGCGACCGGCGGGATGACCGAGATGCTGGTTTTCGTCGAGGTCGACGCGGTGGGCGATGTCGCACAGGTCTACGGCATGCCGCTGGCCCGGATCACCCCGCGCACCGGCTACGCGCTTGTCGGCGTCGCGCGCGAGGGGGCGCTGCGCAAGTTCGCGCAGGCCGCCTGCGTCGCGTTCACCGCCGGAACCCATATCACGCTGGCCTCGGGGGCGCAGACCCCGGTCGAGTTGCTGCGACCCGGTGACATGGTTCTGACGCGCGACGACGGACCTTGCCCGGTGCGCTGGCTCGGGCGCAGCACGGTGCGCGCCGTGGGCGATTTCGCGCCGGTGCGCATCAAAGCCGGCACGTTGCATAACGAGGGTGACCTGCTGGTCAGCCCCGATCACCGGCTGCTGATCTACCAGCGCTCCGATGCCATCGGTGCCGGCCGGCCCGAGGTGCTGGTGCGCGCGCGCCACCTCGTAAACGGGGACAGCGTGCGACGCGAGACCGGCGGTTTCGTCGAGTACTGCCAGATCCTCTTCGACGCGCATCAGATCATCTATGCCGAGGGTATCGCCGCCGAGACACTGCTTGTGGACCCGCGCACCCGCGCGGCGCTTCCGCGCGATGTCGAGGTGGTCCTGCCGGATTTCGGGGACCACGCGGCGCGCCCGCACTTGAAATTCGAGGCCAGCGACGCGGTGCTGACCCATCCCGATGCCGCCGGGCTGCTGAAACGCGCCTCGATCCGGTAGGGGGACGCGGGTCAGTCCGCGCTGCCGGCGCGCGTCGCCGTCAGCTCGAACGCGATATCCACCGAATAGGCGAGCGAGCCTTCGTCCTTCACGCCCTGGCCTATGTTGAAATTGCGCCGGTCCACGGTCAGCCCGCCGCTTGCGGTCGCGGTGTCGCCGTCTATCGTCACCTCGAACGGCATCTCGACGGGCACCGACTGGTCGCGGATCGTCAATGTGCCGGTAGCGATCTTGCCATCCTCGTCCGCCACCAGATCGGCGGTGAATTTCGCTGTCGGATGCTCTTCCACGTTGAAGAAATCCGCGCCCATCGCCTGCGACGTCACCGACCCGAGCGACAGCGATCGAATCGCCACCTCCACCTCGACGGTGCCGTGCTGGCCGTTTGCGTCGGGCGTCTCGGAATAGGCGATGTCGGCGGTCCACTCATCGAAGCTGCCGGTGACCTCGGACCCCATCTGAACCACGGTGATCGAGAGGTTGCCGCTGTCGACCTTCCACTCGCTTTCGACTTCGGCGAGGCTGGGGGTGGCCTGCTCTGGTGCATCGAACATGCCGATCGCGCCCGCCCCGCCGATGGTGCCGCCCCAGATCGCCAGCGCCGCGACAAGCGGCAGGGCATGGCCGGGCTGGCGCGCCGTGGGCTGCGCAGGCGTCCGGCCCGGCAGCATCCGGCGCAGCGTCGCGTCGCGGTCGATCACGTGATGCTTGAGCGCGCCCGCGACATGCGCGCCGATCGCGCCCACCATCACCCATTGCAGCAGGAAATGCAGCGTCGCGGCTGTCTCAGATACGGATTCGGATTTCGGCACGAGCGGAAGGGTCTGCCCGAATGGCCACCAGATCGGCGCGAAACCGCTGGTCGCGGCGTGATGCACCCAGCCTGAAAGCGGCACCGCGACAAGCGAGCCGTAAAGCAGCCAATGCGCAGTCTGCGCCGCGCGCGCCTCGAGCGGCCGGTCGCCGTTCAGAAGCCCCGGCTTGGGCTGGCTGACCGCCCAGAGGATGCGCGCCAGTGCCGCGAAGAAGATCGCGACACCGGTGGTCTTGTGGATGGAAAACAGCAGGCTGGCACGGTCGATCAGCGCCTCGTTCGCGCTGCTCTCGACCCGGTGCGCGAGGTCGGAGGCGATCCAGCCAAGCGCGACGTTCGACACGATCAGCAGGGCGATCAGCCAGTGGAACGTCTTCGTGACGCTGCCATAGGTGGTCGTGGAATTGGTAAGCGGCATTTCGGTGGTCCTCTTGGATGCATTTGACATTTAGCCGATCCCGAGCCGCGGACAAACACCGCCTTGCGCACGGCCGCCGTGCATGTCGGCACGGATCGGGGGGGTGGCTTTGGCGTTGCCTTGAGGTTTCTGGCGATGTACCCGGGATTAACTCTCATGAAGCGAGGAGCGCGCAGATGACCCGAGCATTCGTTTTCCCCGGACAGGGCGCGCAGGTGATCGGCATGGGCGCCGATCTGGCAAAGGCACATCCGGCGGCGAAGGCGGTCTTCGACGAGGTCGACGACGCCCTTGGCGAAAAGCTGTCGACGCTGATCTGGGAGGGGGCGCAGGACGACCTGACGCTGACCGCCAACGCGCAGCCCGCGCTGATGGCCACCTCGCTGGCCGCGATGCGCGCGCTGGCGGCCGAGGGCGCCGATGTCGGGCAGGCGGCCTTCGTGGCCGGTCATTCGCTGGGGGAATATTCCGCGCTCGCCGCGGCCGGCGCGCTCGGGGTGGGCGATACCGCGCGGCTGCTGCGCATCCGCGGCCGCGCCATGCAGGATGCGGTGCCGGTGGGCGTGGGCGCGATGGCGGCGCTTCTGGGACTCGATTTCGAGACCGCGCGCGCCGTGGCCGACGAGGCCGCCCAGGGCGAGATCTGCCAGGCCGCCAACGACAACGATCCCGGGCAGGTCGTCGTTTCGGGCCACAAGGCGGCGGTCGAGCGCGCGGTGGAGCTGGCCAAGGCGCGCGGTGCCAAGCGCGCCGTGATCCTTCCCGTCAGCGCGCCCTTTCATTGCGACCTGATGGCGCCCGCCGCCGAGGCGATGGCGCAGGCCTTGTCCGAGGTGACGCTGGTGTCGCCGGAGGTGCCGCTGGTGTCGAACGTCCGCGCCGAACCGGTGACCGAGCCGGGCGAGATCAAGCAGTTGCTGATCGCGCAGGTGACCGCGCCCGTGCGCTGGTGCGAGAGCGTGCAGGCCATGGCCCGCGACGGCGTCACCGAGATCTGGGAGATCGGTGCGGGCAAGGCGCTGTCGGGGATGATCCGGCGGATCGACCGCAGCCTCACCTGCCGGACCGTGGGCACGTCCGAAGACGTGCACGACGCGGTGGCGTCGCTGGGTCAGGGCTGACGCGCCAAGGGACAGCCAGGAAAGACGAAGAGGAGGCCGAATGTTCGATCTGACGGGAAAATGCGCGCTGATCACCGGCGCGTCGGGCGGCATCGGTGCCGCCATTGCCCGCGCCTTGCACGAGGCGGGCGCGACCGTGGGGCTGTCGGGTACCCGCGAGGACCCGCTCAGGGCGCTGGCCGCCGAGCTGGGGTCGCGCGCGCACGTGCTGCCCTGTGATCTGGCCGATCGGGACGCGGTCGAGGCGCTGCCGAAGGCGGCGCTAAAGGCCATGAGCGGGCTCGACATTCTGGTGAACAATGCCGGGATCACCCGCGATCAGCTATTCATGCGGATGTCGGACGAGGACTGGGCGCAGGTGCTGGACGTGAACCTGACCTCGGCGATGCGGCTGTGCCGCGGGGTGGTGCGCCCGATGATGAAGGCCCGATGGGGGCGCATCATCAATATCGGCTCGATCGTGGGCACCACCGGAAATCCGGGCCAGGTGAACTACGCCGCCGCCAAGGCCGGCCTGGCGGGGATGAGCAAATCCATCGCACAGGAGGTCGCCACGCGCGGCATCACCGTGAACATGGTCGCGCCCGGGTTCATAGCCACGCCGATGACCGACAAGCTGACCGACGACCAGAAATCCGCGCTGAGCGCGCAGATCCCCGTGGCCCGGATGGGCACCCCCGAGGAGATCGGCGCGGCGGTGCTTTACCTTGCCAGTCCCGAGGCCGGCTACGTCACCGGCGCCACGCTGCATGTCAATGGCGGCATGACCATGCCGTGATCCGGTCCGGGAGCGAAGACTGGCGCGAATCGCTTGTGATCTGTCGGTGAATTCATTTGCGATCGCCAAACCATGTGCTATAGGCCACGCAGATTTGCCGGAGGGACACGCGGTTTCTCTCAAGGCCCTGTGCAGGCAGGCAGTCGACAGCCGCCCGAACGGGCATCATAACGCCGCTACCCGCGTCGGGCGGGGGCAAAGACCGGGCCGCATGGCCCAACACAAGATGAGGAACAAGACATGAGCGATATCGCAGACCGCGTGAAAAAGATCGTTGTGGAACATCTCGGCGTCGAGGAAGACAAGGTCGTCGACAAGGCGTCCTTCATCGACGATCTGGGCGCCGACAGCCTTGACACGGTCGAACTGGTCATGGCGTTCGAAGAGGAATTCGGCATCGAGATTCCCGACGACGCCGCCGACACCATCCAGACCGTGGGCGACGCGGTGAAATTCATCTCCGAAGCGTCCTGAGATTTCGCCATGCCGTGATGCAGGGGCCTCGCCGATCGGCGGGGCCCTTTGTTTTTCCGGCGCATGTCCCGGCCGGCCGATCCCGTCATTCGGGATGCATGACGGGATGCGCGCGGCGGGAACGCGTGGTATTGTGACGTAAAGGATCGCGCGCGCAAGTTGCGAGACAGGCACGCTCACCGGGACCGGCGGTTGCGTGCCGTGGGCGACACTGCGCGTGGGGAGCATTGGGAGGCCTGACATGATCATCTATCCGACACTTGAACTTCTCGACGGCAAATGCGTGAGCCTCGCGCGCGGGCGGCTGGACGACCCGGTGCTCTGGCATGTGGACCCGGTCGAGACGGCGCGCGGCTTTGCCGCCGCCGGCGCCGAATGGATGCACCTGACGGACATAAACTGGCTGCGCGGCGACGGCGGCAATGATGACCTCGTGTTGGAGATCATCCGTGCCGCCGGCATCCCGGTGCAGCTTGGCGGCGGCTTTCGCTCGCGCGATGCGGTCACCCGCTGGATTGATCTGGGGGCGGGCCGGATCGTGCTGGGCACCATGGCGCTTCAGGATCCCGGGGCGGTCGAGGAACTGGCCAAATACCACCCAGACCAGATCGTCGTCGCGGTGGATGTGCTGCAGGGCCACCTGATGACCTCGGGCTGGCACACCCGCAGCGTGTTCACCGCCGAGGACTTCATCCGCGCTTTCGACGGGGTGCCGCTGGCCGGGCTGATCGTCACCGACATCGACGCCGACATCGAGGACAGCGACGGCAGCCTCGGTGTGATCTCGGGGCTGGCCGCGCAGACCAGGCAGCAGGTCATTGCCCGCGGCACGGTGCGCAGCCTCGATGACGTGGCGCGGCTGCGCTACATCCCCAACATTGCCGGCACGCTGATCGGGCGGGCACTGATGGCCAAGGATGTCGATCTGTCAGAGGCGGTGCGCACCGCGCAGACGCCGATCGGAAAGGTCGCCGAGTTCCAGTAAGCGGGGCGCCCTGCCGGGATCGCACCGGGGCTTGCCCAGTGGCGGAGCCCTGCACATGTGCGCCGCGATGCCCTTGCCCCTCGGGGGCGAGCCGGGCTAAACACGTGCGGAACAACAGGATTGAAAGGGCAGCATCATGCGGCGTGTCGTTGTCACGGGTCTGGGGCTCGTGACCCCGTTGGCCGACGGGGTCGAGGAAAGCTGGAGCCGTCTTCTGGAGGGCCAGTCCGGGGCGGGCACGATCACCCGCTTCGACCCGGTCAACGTGGTGACGAAATACGCCTGCGAGGTGCCCTACGGCGATGGCCGCGACGGCACCTTCAATCCCGATCGCTACATGGAACCCAAGGAACGCCGCAAGGTCGATCACTTCATCCTTTTCGGCATGGCCGCAGCACAACAGGCGGTCGAGGATTCGGGCTGGATGCCCGACGCGGCCGAGGATCTCGAGCGCACCGGCGTGATGATGGGATCGGGGATCGGCGGGCTGCGCTCGATCGAGGAGACGACGAATCTGATCCGCGACAAGGGTGTGCGGCGCGTCTCGCCGTTCTTCATCCCGGGCGCGCTGATCAACCTGATCTCTGGGCAGGTGAGCATCCGTTACGGATTCCGCGGCCCCAATCATTCGGTGGTGACGGCTTGTGCGACGGGCGCGCATGCCATCGGCGACGCCGCCCGGCTTATCATGTTCGGCGATGCCGACGTTATGGTCGCGGGCGGGGCCGAGGCGTCGATCTGCGAGATCGGCATCGCGGGGTTCAACGCTTGCAAGGCGCTTTCGACCCGGCGTGCGCACGACCCAAAAACCGCCAGCCGCCCCTATGACACCGATCGCGACGGCTTCGTGATGGGCGAGGGCGCGGGCGTCGTGGTGCTGGAGGACTACGAGCATGCGAAAGCGCGCGGTGCCAAGATTTACGGCGAGATCCTGGGCTATGGCCTGTCGGGCGACGCCTATCACATCACCGCGCCCGCCGAGGACGGCGATGGCGGACTGCGCGCCATGCGCGCAGCGCTGAAGAATGCCGGGCTGCGCCCCGACCAGGTGGATTACGTCAACGCGCACGGCACTTCGACCATGGCCGACACCATCGAGCTGAAGGCAGTGGAGCGGCTTCTGGGCGATGCGGCGGCCGATGCCACGCTGACCTCGACGAAGTCGGCGGTCGGGCACCTTCTGGGGGCGGCCGGCGCGGTCGAGGCGATCTTCTCGATCCTTGCGGTGCGCGACCAGGTGGCGCCGCCGACGATCAATCTTGACAGGCCGGCGGTGGAGACCCCGCTCGACCTCGCGCCCAATGCCAAGCGCGAACGCCGCATCGACGTGGCACTCTCCAACAGCTTTGGCTTCGGTGGCACCAACGCGGCGCTTCTGATCGGGAAACCGCGCTGATGTGGCGGCACATCGCGTCGAATTTTCTGACACTGCTGGTCGTCATCCTGTTCCTCCTGGGAGGTGTCATCCTCTGGGGGCAGTCGCAATACTCCTCTGCGGGTCCGCATGAAGAGGCGCTCTGCCTGCGGGTCGAACCGGGCAGCACGCTGCGCCCGGTCTCGAACCGGCTGGAGAGCGACGGCGCCGTCACCCATGCCGAGATCCTGCGCATCGGGATGGATTACGCCGGCAAGCAGGACGATCTGAAGGCCGGAAGCTGGCTGATTCCGGCGCGCGCCACCATGGCCGAGATCGCCGATATCGTCACCCGCGGCGGGGCCAGCACCTGCGGAACCGAGGTAATCTGGCGCGTCGGCGTGGCCTCGGTCGAGGCCGTGGTACGCGAATTCGACACCGAGGCCGGCGCCTATGCCGAAAGCGCCGCCTTCGATCCGATGGACGCCGAAGGCGCCCCGCCCGAGATCTACGCAACCGTGCGCGACCGCGCCGATACCCGCTACCGTATCGCCTTTGCCGAAGGGGTCACCAGCTGGCAGGTCGTCGAGGGGCTGCGCGCGGTCGATATCCTCGAGGGCGAGATCGCCGAGGTGCCGGCCGAGGGGTCGCTCGCGCCGCGCAGCTACGAGCTGAGCGCCGGCGACAGCCGCGCAGGCGTGCTCGACCGGATGGCCGAGGCGCAGGAGGTGATCCTGGCGGCAGCATGGGAGGGCCGCGCCGAAGGGCTGCCGCTGGAGAGCGCGCAGGAGGCGCTGATCCTCGCCTCGATCATCGAGAAGGAGACGGGCGTCTCGGCCGAGCGGCGCACGGTGGCCAGCGTTTTTGTCAACCGGCTGAGGCGCGGCATGCGGCTGCAGACCGACCCGACGGTGATCTACGGGATCACCGAAGGCCAGGGCGTGCTGGGGCGCGGGTTGCGGCAAAGCGAGCTCAACCGCGCGACACCGTGGAACACCTACGCGGTCGCCGGGCTGCCGCCCACGCCGATCGCCAATCCGGGCCGTGCCAGCATCGAGGCCGCGGTCGATCCGTCCGACACCGATTACGTGTACTTCGTGGCCGATGGCAGCGGCGGGCACGCCTTCGCCGAGACCCTCGACGAGCATAACCGCAACGTCGCCCGCTGGCGCGAGATTGAGGCGGGCCGGTCGGGCAACTGACGTGAGAGGCGTGACCCGGTGCGCGCGGGGGCGCGGTCGAGCCTTGAGTATTTGGGGCAAGATGAAGCCGGGATCAGCGCCAGAGATGGGCGTGGGTCGCCATCGCGCCCTGAAGCCTGGCCAGCAGCCGATTCGGCCGCCCGGGATCCGGCAGCGGGCCATGGGCGAGGCGGTCGACCACGACCTCTACCGGGCAGGGCGTCCCGGTGACCGGATCGAGATAGCGCGGATAGTCGATCAGCGTCGCATGGACGAGCCCGGCCAGCGCGGGCCGGGCCGTGCGCCGCGCCGGGATCTTGCCGAGGTCGCGGGTCAGGCCCCAGCCGGCATAGAAGGGCGCGCCCGTGGTAGTGACCGGCACGCCGCGCAACAGCGCCTCGAACCCCAGCAGCGAGGTCATGGTCCAGACGGCGTTAATCTGTGAAAGCAGAGGCGCGGGATCGGTGTCGGTCAGCGTCACGTCGGCGAGATCACGCAGCGCGGAAGCGGGCAGGGCGCCGGGGCGCAGCCCGGCCTCGACATCCGGATGCGGCTTGTAGAGGATCACGGCATCAGGGTTCTCGACCCGCACGGTTTGCAGAAGTGCGAGATTGCTGGCGATCGCCCCCGCGCCGGTTGCGATCGATGCGTCGTCCTCGACCTGGCCGGGGACGAGGATACGCTGGCCGTCGGGCAGCGCGAGCGGGGCCGCGCCGCGGTTGTATTTGCTCAGCCCGTGGCGGGCGAGCGCTGCGATCAGCCGCTTGGCGCGCCGGAGCTGGTCGGCCCGCAGCGTTTCGCGTGCTGCGATCAGACGCTCCAGCCGGCTTTCGCGGGACGGATCGTAGTAAATCCCGAGGTCGTCGAGCACCAGCGACAGCGGCGGCACCAGCTCGGCCCCGAGCCCGCGCGAGCGCAGGAACCCGTCCTCGACCCGTGTGGCGATGCCGAGGGCGGTGCCGGCCCGCGTGGCCCAGACCATGGCGGGGCGGTCGTGGCCGGGGGTGTCGCCAAAGCGCAGACGGGCATGGCGCCCGAAAAAGCGTTGCAGCGGCGCGCGTTTCCACAGTCGCATGCCATGCGCCGTCCAGCCGCGCCGGTCCTCGCGCCAGGCGCGGGTCTCGGCCGCAAGCGCCTCGATCGCGGTTTCCGCGTCGCAGAGCCGGTCGCGATGCGGGTCGTACCACACCGGGTAAAGCAGCATCGCCGCGGCAAAGAGTTGTTCCGCGCTCAAGTTGCGGCCGCGCCGGGGCAGGGGGTGCGGATGGCGATCCGCGGTCAGACCCCAGCCGGCATAGAAGGGCTGGCCGAAGACCTGCGGTCGGTGGCCGGCACAGATCGCCTCGAACCCCATCTGCGAGGTGACGGTGTAGACCGCGCGCGCCCCGGCGAGCAGTGTCCACGGGCTGAGCGGATCCTCGACCAGCCGGGTGTGATCGCCGGCGTCGGCGGTCGAGAAATGGCCGGGGCGGTGGCCGCGCAAGGTTTCTGGATGGGTCTTGATCAGTACCGGCACGCCCGGATTGTCGCGCCGTGCGTGGTCCAGCATGGCGCGGAAGGTGGCCGTGTCGGCGCCGCCACGGGTGATCGAGGCATCGCCGCGGGTCTGGTCGATGACCAGCACGTAGCCCGGATCGGGGCAGGGCAGCGACGGGTCGACGGCGCTGTATTTCGTCAGGTGCGCCTCTTGAAGACGCGCGATGCAGCCGTGCGCGCGGATCATCAGCGCGGGATCGCTCAATGGGTGCGTGGCCAGCAGATGCTCGAGATCCGAGGGCTGGCTTGCGTCGAAATGCACGCCGCGCTGGTCGAGCAGCAGGCCGAGCGGCGGCGCCCCCTCGCGGCCCGGAAAGAGCGAGCGCAGAAAGCCGTCCTCGATCCGCAAGAGGCCGGCACCGGTGCGCGCCGCCACGGCATCCCCGCGCCAGGCGTAGGGGCTGCGGCCCCATACGGCGACAGAATCGTCGGGCGAGGGCCAGCCGAGACGCAGGTCATATCCGGCAAGCGACAGGATGCGGCGCAGACGCGCCTGCCACAGAAATCCCGCGTTGAAATGGAAAAGCCGTCGGCGGGGCGTCGCCTTGGCGGCCTCCGCGCCGGGGCCGGATGTCAAAAATCGCCGCCCAGCGTGTTGGCAGCGGTCGAGACCGAGCCCACGGCGCCGAGCGTGCCGGTGAGCGCGGCGATGATCTTGGCGCGCTTGGCGAAGGGTGCCTCGGTGACGTAGATCGTGTCGGCATCGCGGATGCCGAACTCGCGCGCGTGGAACATCCCCGATGGCGCGGTCAGGTCGAGCACGTAGATCATGCGCTGGTCCGCGGTCAGGTCGGAGCGCCCCAGAACCCGGTTGGCGACCTCTGCGGGCTCGTTGCGGAGTACGAAGATGCCGGTCGGATCCGAGGCGGCGGCGGTCAGCCCGCCGGCCTGCGCCAGCGCCTCGAGCGCGCTGAGGGTCTGCGTCTCGAAGGTTACGCGCGCCTGCCGGCCGGTGGCGCCCATCACGGTATAGGCGCGGGTGTCTGCCTCGACGAGGATCCGGTCACCGCCGCGCAGGGCGATGTCGTGGCGCGGATGCTCGAACAGGTCCAGAAACCAAACGCGCGAACTGTGCGTGCCGCGCAGGACCTTGATCTGCGCGACCTCGGGCGGGATCGCGATGCCCCCGGCCGCTGCGAGCATCGCCGACAGGGTACGCGTCGGGGCCTCGATCGGATAGACGCCCTGACCGGTCACCGCGCCGCTGACCGAGACCGTGGCGCCGTCGCCGGCGACGCGGCGTACCTCGACCTGAGGATCGGGGGTCTGTTGATCGAGCTTTTCGGTGATGACGCGGCGGACGGCCTCGGGGGTGTTGCCGGCGGCCTTTATGCGGCCGGCATAGGGCACGAAGATGAAGCCCGAGCCGCCGACCTGCACCTCTTCGAGGATGGTCTGGTTGCCGGGTTGATCCGACAGGAGCCCGTCATCGACGTTTTCCCAGATGGTCAGGCCAAGGGTATCGCCGCTGCGGATCGTGTCGGAGCCCAGAAGCCCGGCGCTCTGGAACGCCTGCGAAAAGCCCAGGCCGGGATCCATGTCGGTCAGCCGGGCCACGCGGCTGTCTATATCGACGACATGGGTGTCGCCCTGCGGGTCGGCCGCGCTTTGGTAGATCTCGGCCTTGTCGGGGCCGACGCGCGGGAGGGCGCAGCCCGAGAGCATCGCGACGGCGAGCAGGAGCGCGAAGGGTCGCGTCGCGTGTATGTGTCGGGGTATCACTGCCCAGCCTCCTCGACCTTCCGGTCTTGTTCTTGGTTGCGTGGAGCTAATGGTGGTCCGCCCAAAGATTCAACCTTTGCGTGCCGAGGCGTCAGCGCACCAGCCGCAACTGTTGCCGCGGCGCCGCGGTGCCACGGATCAGCGCGTCGTATGGGTCGTCCGGGGAAAGCATCATGTCCACCACCTGGCGCAGCACCTGCCGGCGGCCGCGCGCCGAGTAGAACCCGCCGGCGATCTGGCTGGTAGCCAGAAGAAATCGGCGGTAGTCGGCATAGGCGTGGCGGTCGGGTCGACCGGCGCTGGAAAAGAACGCGGGCAGCGGCGCGTCCGAGACGAGTTGCGGCTTGGCGTAGACCGCCTGTCCGAAGCAGCGCATCGGGATCCCGCGCCAGAGCGCCTGTTGCCCTGCCGTCGAGTTGACGGTGACCGCGCTGCGCGCCTCGTCGAGAAGCCGCGCCAGCTTGCCGCCGCGCAGGTAATGCACCCGGCCACGCAGACCGTGGGCCCGAATCAGCCGGCGCAGCGTGGCGCGGATGGGGGCGCGGCCATCCTCCAGCGGATGCGCCTTGACCACGAGGTGATGATGCGCCGGCGCGCCGCGCGCGAAGCCGTCGATCACTTTCTCGAGGAATTCCGCCGTGGTGGCGAAGGGCGAATGCGCCTGGATCGCGGCGTCATGCTCCAGTTGCAGCAAGGCCACGTGATAGGGAAAGCCGCCGCGCCGGATGCGGCGCGTCGCGAGACGCCGGCCCGCTGCCTGGAACGGCATCAGCATCAATCGCCTGAGATAAAGAGAGAATTCCTGTCCCACGCTCAGCGCGCGGTGGGGACGAAAGCGAGGGTAGCCGTGATTCAGCGCCAGCACGACCCCGTGATAGAGCGCGCCGTAGAAGATGTGCTGGCGCATGTCGCCCCAGCTTGCAGGGGGCAGGGGGGTGTCGGCATTGGATCGGTCGAGCGCGGCCTGCATCCGGGGCACATCGATGTCCATCAGCGCGGAATGGCCGTTGCTGCCGCCGCGCTCGTAGGTCACCCAGTAGGGCCGCATGTAGCCTTCCTCGAAGACATGCACCGTCAGCCCGGCGGCGCGCGCGATCTCGACCGCCTGCGCATGGACCGGGCGGGTGTCGCCGTAAAGCACGATATCGGTGATCGCCTTTTCGGCGATGATCCGGCGCAGGCTTGCGGGCCAGTCGGCGAGGTCCCGGCGAAAGGCGATGTAGCCGTCGCCCTCGGGCCAGAAGGCGCGGTCGCCGGCGTTGAAACCGACGCGCCAGACCTGCGCCCGCGTGCGGCGCAGCATTCGGCCCAACTGGTGAAAGAACGGCCCGTGCGGGCCCTGAAGGAAGAGGAACGCGCGATCCGCCCCGTTAGGCCCTGTCATGGCACCCTCGTCCCTTCGCGATCTCGGCACCAGATGATAGCCATGGGTTGCAGGCAAGCCAAACCCCGCGTCGGGCGGTCTGCTTGTCTTGTGCCGCGAGCGGGGCTAGGTGATCGGTGCAGCATCAGAGGAGCCGCCGATGTTCACTGGCATCATCACCGATACGGGGCACGTCCGAAGCGTCGAGCAGCGCGGCGACAGGCGCGCGCGGATCGGCACGGGATACGACACCGGCACGATCGCGATCGGGGCGTCGATCGCCTGCGACGGGGCTTGCCTGACGGTGGTCGACCTCGGGCCGGACTGGTTCGCCGTCGACGTCTCGGCCGAGACCCTGGCGAAGACCAACCTGTCGGAATGGCAGGCGGGGAAGCGCGTCAACCTCGAACGCGCGCTGCGGGTCGGGGACGAGTTGGGCGGTCATATCGTGGCCGGTCACGTCGATGGGCTCGCCGAGGTTGTCGGCCTCCGCGACGATGGTGACAGTACCCGTGTCACGCTGCGCGCGCCCCGAGACCTCGCCAAGTTCATCGCGCCCAAGGGTTCCGTCGCGCTCAACGGCACCTCGGTGACCGTCAACGACGTGGACGGGACCGATTTCGGCATCAATTTCATTCCTCACACCAAGGAGGTGACCACTTGGGGCGATGTCGCCATCGGCAACCAGGTGAACCTCGAGATCGATACGCTGGCGCGCTACGTTGCACGGCTGGCCGAGGCAGGCTGACGCGGGATCAAGCCGCAAGTGCGTAAAGGCCGCGACGACCTGCACCCCGTTTTGCCAACGCTGTCGTGCCGTTGCCTGTCGGGTCAGAGCAGCTTCAGATCAGCTGCCATCTGACGCCCGTCGCGCCCGTCCATCAACTCGTACGCGACCTTCTGATTGTCCGCGAGCCCGGTCAGCCCCGACCGTTCGACCGCCGATATATGCACGAACACGTCATTCCCGCCGCCTTCCGGCGCGATAAAGCCGTAGCCCTTCGTCGTATTGAACCACTTCACGGTGCCGGTTGGCATGCCGCTTCTCCTTTGTCTTCGCGTCCCCGGAACATGCCGGGCCATGGTTTCACATCAAGGCGCCTGACCCGTGCGATACGTCGCAACCCGCCAAGCCAGTGCCTCGATGTCGATGGATGATTGCACCGCCAATGTAAAAATCAAGCTAAACTCAGTGACGCGGGCGCATTTGCCCGGTATTGAGGCGGAAAATGAATGGAGGTGACGGTGACGCTTTACGGCCTGAAAACCTGTGATACCTGCCGCAAGGCCTTGAAATCTCTTGGAGGTGCGGCGTTTCATGATCTGCGCACGCAGCCCTTGCCCGACGATGTCGCACAGGCGGCCTTCGCCCGGTTCGGAGAGGAGCTGGTGAATCGCAGATCGACCACCTGGCGCCAGCTGCCCGAGGCAGAGCGCGCCCGCGACCCGCGTGCGCTGCTGGCCGATCACCCGGCCCTGATGAAACGCCCGCTGATCGATGACGGCGGCACGCTTTATCTGGGCTGGGGCAAGGAGACACAGGCGGCGCTGCTCGGTTAGCGCAAGAATACGACAACTCGAAAAAGGAGACTGCAACCATGCGCAGCGCGGCAATGGTTCTGGGGATCATCGGCGGATGCCTGGCGGTTCTGGTGGGCTTTTTCAGCTACGGCTATACCGAGGCTGTCGACCGCTTCGGCGAGGTCGAGGGGCTGCTGGGGCAGGTGAACGACCCCACCCTGATCCGCACGGCAAGTTTCCTGGCGCCGCTGCTGGCCATCGCCGGGGGTGCGATGGCCAAGATCCGCGCGCTTCTGGGCGGGGTGCTGCTGATCGTGGCGGCCGTGATGATGTATTACGCGTTCGGCTTCAACGTCTTCACGATGTTTCCCATCGGCATGTCGGGCCTTGCCGGCCTGCTCGCCGTCCTTGCGGGCAAACCTGACGAGCCGAAATCGCATTTCTGACCGGGAAGCGCGCCGGTCCTGAATGGAAGACGCCCCGGCCGTGTGCCCGGGGCGGATCTTCGAAGCCTTGACCCACGCGGTCAGCCGATCGCGGCGGCCTTCACGTCGTCGTCTATGAACGGCACGTATTGCGCGAAATTGTCGGCGAACATCTGCACCAGCTTGGCGGCCTGCACGTCATAGGCGTCGGCATCGGCCCAGGTGCGGCGCGGGTCGAGCAGCACCTCGGCCACGCCGGGCACGGTGACCGGCACGTCGAAGCCGAAATTGTCGTCCTTGCGGAACTCGGCATCGCCGAGCGAGCCGTCGAGCGCCGCGGTCAGCAGCGCGCGCGTGGCCCGGATGGGCATGCGCGAGCCCGTGCCGTAGGCACCGCCGGTCCAGCCGGTATTGACCAGCCAGCAGGTCGCGCCGTGGGTGGCGATCTTGCTTTTCAGCAGGTTGCCGTAGACCTCGGGGCGGCGCGGCATGAAGGGCGCGCCGAAACAGGTGCTGAAGGTGGGCTGCGGTTCGGTCACGCCGCGTTCGGTGCCCGCGACCTTGGCGGTGAAGCCCGACAGGAAGTGGTACATCGCCTGTGCCGGCGTAAGCCGCGCGATCGGGGGCAGCACGCCGAAGGCATCGCAGGTCAGCATGATGATGTTCTTCGGGTGTCCGCCAAGCGCCGTTTCCGAGGCGTTCGAGATATAGTGCAGCGGGTAGGCGCAGCGCATGTTCGCGGTCAGGCTGTCATCCGAGAAATCGAGATCGAGCGTTTCCGGGTCGAACACCATGTTCTCGATCACGGTCCCGAAGCGCGTGGTCGTCGCGTAGATCTCGGGCTCGGCCTCGGGGTCGAGATTGATCGTCTTGGCATAGCAGCCGCCCTCGAAATTGAAGGTGCCGCGCTCGGACCAGCCATGCTCGTCATCGCCTATGAGGGTGCGGTCGGGATCGGCCGACAGCGTCGTCTTGCCGGTGCCCGACAGACCGAAGAACACGGCCGCGTCGACCGGGTTGTCCTGCGCGTGATTGGCCGAGCAGTGCATCGGCATCACGCCTTTCTCCGGCAGTATGTAGTTGAGCAGAGTGAAGATGGATTTCTTGTTCTCGCCAGCATATTCGGTGTTCGCGACAAGGATCATCTTGCGGTCGAAATTCATCGCGATCACGGTTTCGCTGCGGCAGCCGTGACGCGCCGGGTCGGCCTTGAACCCGGGGCAGTTGATCACCGTGTAATCGGCGGTGAACGCGTCAAGCGTGTCGCGGTCGGGGCGGCGGAACATGGTGCGGTTGAAGAGGCTGTGCCACGCAAGCTCGGTCACCATGCGCACCCTGATCGCCAGCGCGGGATCGGCCCCGCCGACCAGATCCTCGACGAACATCTCGCGCCCTTTCATGTAGTCGCGCATGTCGTCGTAGAGCGTGTCGAACGCATCAGGTGCCATCGCCGCATTGTTCTCCCACCATATGGTGTCGCGCGTGGTGTCGGATTTCACCACGTGCTTGTCCTCGGGCGACCGCCCGGTGAACTTGCCCGTGGTCACGAGGAACGCCCCACCCTGGCCCAGCGTGCCTTCGCCGCGCTTGAGCGCGGCCTCGATCAGCGCCGGTTCGATGAGATTGTAGTGGACATCGCCCAGCCCGGTGATGCCCTGATCCTCCAGCCGGAAGTGCGGGTTGACCCGTCCGAATGTCATGATGTTTCGCTCCTGTGCATACTGTCCGCGGCTGCGGTCTCAGAAATGGGCACCACGTCCGGGCGGTGCCTGTCGGGCGCTTCGCCCGGCGAAAGTCTCGTAACACGACGGATCTGCGAAATGACAGGTCGATTTTTGCAGTTAGCGCAATCACGTGGCTGATGCTTCCGCGTGGCCATGTTTGTTGCGCGCCCGGGTCTACCCGGAGTGTGGTTCGAAGGAATTCAGGGAATTGAAAGGAATCCCGGCTACGGTCGATGCCATGGAAAAGACAAGTTCGGTTTTTACGCAATCCGGCGCAGTGGCGCTCGCGACTGCGAAATATGGGTGACGACATGGGCAGATCGGACCAACCGCCACGCGCGAGAATCGCGCTCGTGGACGATGATCGCAACATTCTCAAGTCACTGTCGATCACCCTCGAGGCCGAGGGCTTCGAGGTCGAGACCTATCATGACGGCCAGCAGGCGCTCGATGCCTTCAGCCGCAGCCTGCCGGATCTCGCCCTGCTCGACATCAAGATGCCGCGCATGGACGGGATCGACCTTCTGCAGCGCCTGCGGGGGCGCTCGCACATCCCAGTGATCTTCCTGACTTCCAAGGATGACGAGATCGACGAGGTGCTCGGGTTGCGTCTGGGCGCCGACGATTACGTGAAAAAGCCGTTCTCGCAGCGGCTTCTGATCGAACGCATCCGTGCCCTGCTGCGCCGATACCAGGGTGCCGTGGTCCCGATCCAGGGCGCCGCGGAAGAGGAGACGGTGCTGGAACGGGGCCATCTGCGCATGGATCCGCAGCGCCACGCCGTGACCTGGAAGGGTTTGGAGGTCGCGCTCACCGTGACGGAATTCCAGTTGCTGCACGCGCTCGCGCAGCGCCCCGGTTTCGTGAAAAGCCGCGAACAGCTGATGGACGTGGCCTATGACGACCAGATCTACGTTGATGACCGCACCATCGACAGCCATGTGAAACGCCTGCGTAAGAAGCTGCGCATGATCGACCCGGACTTCGCTGCGATAGAGACTTTATATGGAATCGGATATCGCTATAACGAGAAGTGATCTTCTGATGACACTTTGAGAGAGGTGGCCGGGTTGCTCCCGAATTCGAGCAGGCAGCGCGCCCCGGACCCCGGCGCGACCGACCGTTCGACTCGGAGCGCGCAGGCCGCGCCGGGCCGGGGCAGGGCGCGCGTCTCGGCGCTCGGCCGCCGGATCATCATCTTCAACCTCATCGCGCTCAACTGCCTCGTGCTCGGTGTGCTTTACCTCGGTGGATCGCAGGAGACGTTGTTGCGCCAGCGTGGCAAAAGCCTGATGCAGTCCGCCGACCTCATGGCGGAGGTGATCACGGCGCGGCTTCCGGACGGCATGGCTGCGGAGGGGCCTCCCTTCGAAGGCCCGGATGGCGCGTTTCTGGCGGACATCCTGTCAAATGTCGCTCCCCGCGCAGGGTCCGAGGCCTGGCTTTTCGACGCGGCCGGACGCGTACTGGCGCATTACCCCACCCGCATGCCCGATGGAGGGCCGCGGGGCGCGACCGCGTCAACCCCGATCATGAACACACTCGGCCGGATCGCGGGCTGGCTGCCATCGGTCGGGGGGGATCGGACCACGGATCGGGCCCCGTCCGACTCCGCGACCGCCGCGCAAGCCATGGTCGACTTCGCGCTTGCGGACGGTCCTCACTTGCGCGCGCTGCGGGGATCGCGCGGCACGGAATTGCGTGCCGCGGCGCCGATTTTCGCGGGATCGGCGCCGGTTGCGGTGCTTGTGCTTACGGATGAGCCGGGCGCGGTCGATGCGCTGGTGCGCGCCGAGCGCGAGCGCGTGCTGCGGATCTTCCTGATCGCCATGCTGATCTCGGTGGGGCTCAGCCTGACGCTGGCTTCGGCGATCTCGACGCCGCTGACCGATCTCGCGATGGCCGCCGAGACCGGACGCGACGGTACCGCTGGGCGGGAGGGCCCGGACGCCGGCCGCGTCCGCATCCCGGATCTGACCGCGCGCCCCGACGAGATCGGCCGCCTGTCGGACTCGCTGCGGGGCATGGTCGCGGCGCTTTACCAGCGGATCGAGAGCAACGAACAGTTCGCCGCCGATGTCGCCCACGAGATCAAGAACCCGCTGACAAGCCTGCGATGTGCCGTCGACACGATGCGCGAGACCACGCAGCCCGACCAGCGCGATCGCCTGCTCGAGGTGATCGAGCATGACGTGCGCCGCCTCGACCGCCTGATCACCGACATATCGCGCGCCTCGCGGCTCGACAGTGACCTTGTCAAGGAAGAGCAGATCCGCTTCGATCTTCTCGAGATGCTGCGCACTGTCGCCCTGTCGCTGGGGCCGCAGGCCGACAAGAAAGGGGTGACGTTCATCACGGACCTTCCCGATCAGCCGATCGCGATCAGTGGGCTCGAGGCGCGTCTGGCGCAGGTTTTCGACAATCTCGTCACCAACGCGATCAGCTTTTGCGACGCGGGCGATACGATCCGGGTCTGGGCCCGCCGGCGCGCCGAGCGAGTGCTGGTGGTGGTCGAGGATACCGGCCCGGGCATCCCCGATGGCGCGCTCGAAAAGATCTTCGAGCGGTTCTATTCGAGCCGTCCGGAAAGTGAGTTCGGCAATCACTCGGGCCTCGGCCTTGCCATCTCAAAGCAGATCGTCGAGGCGCATGACGGCGTGATCTGGGCCGAGAACATCCGCCCGACAGAGGCCGACGCCACATCCGACCCGCAGGGCGTGCGCTTTGTCGTCGGCTTGTCGGTTTAGGCGGTGACCCAAGCCGCCTCATCCCCCGAGCACGTGATGCATGCCAGCTGTGTCGCCGTCGGCTCGCGCGCGGTCCTGATCCGCGGCGCCTCCGGGCGCGGCAAGTCGGGGCTCGCGTTGCAACTGATGGCGATGGGGGCCTCGCTGGTCTCCGACGACCGCACGCGGCTCTGGCGGGCGGGCGACAGCCTCATGGCGGATGCGCCCGACTCTATCCGCGGCCGGATCGAGGCGCGCGGTGTCGGCATCCTGCGTGTGCCGCCCTGCGGGCCGGTGCCCGTGGTGCTGCTCGTCGACATGGACCGGAGCGCGACCGATCGCCTGCCACAGCCGGTGCACGAGCATCTGCTGGACATGGCGCTGCCGCGCCTTGAAAATGTGCAGCATGCGCATTTTCCAGCCGCGATTCTGCTATATCTCAAGCATGAAGGGTTGGATGAATTCAGGACGCGGTGATCATGCCCGATGACACAGGACCCGAAACCGGCCGGCAGCCGCCGCACCTGGTGCTCGTCACCGGGCCGTCGGGCGCGGGGCGCAGTACCGCCATTCGCGCGCTGGAGGATATCGGCTTCGAGGCGATCGACAACATGCCGTTCAGCCTGCTGCCCCGGCTTCTCGACGGCCGGTCGCCGCCGGAGAAGCCGCTCGCGCTCGGGCTCGACGTGCGCAACCGCGATTTCTCGACCCACGCGCTTATGACCTTGATCGAGCGTCTCGACGCGCAGGCGGGGCTGCAGCTTCAGGTGCTTTACCTCGATTGCCGCGCCGAGATCCTGCAGCAGCGATTCTCCGAGACGCGCCGTCGTCACCCCCTGGCCCCCGACGAAAGCGTGGAGACCGGAATCGCCCGCGAATTCGACCTGCTGGTGCCGATCCGGACGCGCGCCGATCTGCTGGTGGACACGTCGGACATGTCCCCGCACGATCTGCGCGCCGAGCTGCACCGCTGGTTCGCCGCCCCCGACGGGCGCAGGCTTGCCGTTTCGGTGCATTCGTTTTCCTACAAGCGCGGGGTGCCGCATGGCCTCGATATCGTGCTGGATTGCCGGTTTCTCGACAATCCGCACTGGCGGCCGGACCTGCGCGCGCTCGACGGCCGCGCGCCCGAGATCGCCGCCTTCGTGCGGGCCGATCCGCGGTTCGAAAGCTTTCGCGCCCGGGTGACCGACCTGCTGGCAGACCTACTGCCGGCCTACGAGGCCGAGGGGAAATCCTATCTCGCCATCGGGTTCGGATGTACCGGTGGACAGCATCGCAGCGTGGTTGTCGCGGAAAGTGTCGTCGAAAGCCTTGCACAGCGCGAATGGCAGGTGTCTATACGACACCGCGAACTGGAGCGGCGCGGCGAAGGCAGGATCCGCGGACCAGAGGAGTGAACCGGTCGTGATCGGCATAGTCATCGTGGCGCATGGCGGGCTGGCCCGCGAGTATCTCAATGCCGTCGAGCATGTTGTCGGTGTGCAGCCGGGCATATGCGCGATCAGCATAGAGGAAGGTCACGAGCGGGCGCTCAAGCAGGACGAGATCTGCGCCGCCGCCGATTCCGTCGATAACGGCGACGGCGTGATCCTGGTGACGGACATCTTCGGCGGCTCGCCCTCGAACCTGGCGTTGCGGGCGGGGCGGCCGGAAGACCGGCGGATCCTTTACGGTGCGAACCTCCCGCTTTTGATCAAGCTGGCGAAAAGCCGCCATGTCAGCGTGCCGGAGGCCGTGCGCGCGGCGCTGGAGGCGGGGCGCAAGTACATCGACAGCCACAATGTGACCACCGACTGAGCAAAAGGGGACGCTGGTATGACCGACAAGGTCACGCGGCAGGTTGAGATAGTGAACGAAAAGGGGCTGCACGCGCGCGCCGCCGCACGGCTGGTCGAGGTGGTCGAAGGTTTCGATGCCATCGTCGAGGTCGCCCATCAGGGGCAAAGCGCCTCGGGCGACAGCATCATGGGGCTTTTGATGTTGGCAGCGGCCAAGGGAAGCATTATTGACGTCGAAATCGCGGGGTCCGACGCTGAACCGCTCGCCGATGCGATCACGGCGCTCGTCGCCGCGCGGTTTGGCGAGGACATGTGACCGCGCCGGACGGCTGCCGGTCGCGACATGGGCGCAACAGGGACGGGTCGGTGAACACCAACGCACAGAAAAAGCCTGACACGGCGGTCGGTGACGGTGACCTGGTCCAGACCCATGACAGGCGCAGCATCACTTATGCCAACAGTTTCGACGGTCCGGTGACCTCGACGATCATCCGCGCGATGGAATGGATGACCGGCAAGATCACCATCATCCGGTTGATCCGCCGCTTCGAGAAAGCAGGCGCGCCGCGCGGGCAGGCGTTCTGGCGGGCCGCGCTCGACACGATGGGCATCCCGCTGCTGACGCCAGAGGACCAGATCCGCAAGATCCCTGCCGACGGCCCTGTGGTGGTGGTGTCCAATCACCCGCACGGTCTGGTTGACGGGATGGTGCTTGCCGACCTAATCGGGCATAGGCGCAGCGATTTCAAGATCCTGTCGCGCGCGCTTCTGGTGGGCATCGACGAGGTGGCGGCGTCCTACATGATCTCGGTGCCGTTTCCGCACGAGCCCGACGCGCAGCGCAAGTCGGTCGAGATGCGCGCCAAGGCGATGGCGCATCTCAAGGAGGGCGGGCTGGTCAGCGTGTTTCCGTCGGGCGTCGTGGCGTCGTCGGACACCTTCTTCGGCCCGGCGGTGGAGCGTGACTGGAACGTTTTCACCGCGCAGATGATCCGCCGATCGGGTGCTACGGTGGTACCGATCTATTTTCCCGGGGCAAATTCACGCTGGTACCAGATCGCCAACCGGATCTCGCCGACGCTGCGCCAGGGGCTGCTGCTGCACGAGGTCGTGCATAGCTGCAACCATCCGCAGCAGCCCATCGTGGGCGATCCCATCGATGCCGCGCAGATGAAGATGCTGACCAGCGATCCGCGCGGCTTCATGGACTGGCTGCGCGGGCATACCCTGTCGCTTGGCAACCGCCGCGACGCGACGTAGTGTGCACCTGCGGGTCACTCGATCTGTCGGCCTTCCTTGACCTCGAACGGCTCTACCCGGTCGCCGTTACGCCACGCGTAGCCATCATCCGGGACATCGACCAAGGCGTAGGGTGTCCAGCCGGTGCTCATCCACCAGCTTTCGTAGACATCCTGTTCGGGATCGACCCGCCATTGGCCTTGCGCACGTTTTCCCTCGTCGGAGAGGTAGATCGTGGTGCCGTCCTCGGCAAAGTACTGCCGGTAGCGATCGCCACCCCACGTCCCGACGATGGTATTGCCTTCCAGCACGTTCTCGATCTCGGACGCGCTCAGTTGCTGTGCCGCTGCAGCCATCACGAAAGATGTTAAAAGCGCTGCAGCGGTGAGAGTTATCAAAAAGACATGATGTTTCATTTGCGATTACCCCCGGGTTATTGAACGGTAAGTATCGCAAATTGTCTCAATGATGGCGAATCCAATAAATCCAAGCCACTGCAGGGGGTTGTCAAATCGGCGCCACAAGAATGGCGCGGAAGTCGTTGACATTGGTCAGGGTCGGCCCGGTGATCACCTGGTCGCCGAGCGCCCCGAAGAAGCGATGCGCGTCGTTATCCGCGAGGGCCTGGGCCGGGTCGAGACCAAGTGCGGCGGCGCGCATCAGGGTGTCGGGGCCGATCACCGCGCCGGCCACATCGGCGGCGCCATCCACCCCGTCGGTGTCGCAGGCGATGGCATGGATGCCGGGCGCGCCGTCGAGAGCCGCGGCCAACGCCAGCGCGTATTCGGCATTCGGTCCGCCCACCCCGTCGCCGCGCCGGGTGACGGTCAGTTCGCCACCCGAGAGCAGCAGAAGCGGCGCCCCGCCCGGGGCCAGACGGCCCTGCGCCGCGCGCGCAAGCGCGGCATGCTGGGCTGCGATTTCGCGGGCCTCGCCCTCGATCGCATCGCCGAGGATCTCGACCGCCGTTCCTTGCGCTTGGGCGAGCTCGGCGGCGGCCTCGAGCGACTGGCGGGGGGCGGCGTAGATGACGTTCTCGGTGCGGCTCAACCGCCGGTCATCGGGGGCGACCACGCCGGTCGGGTTGCTCAGGACGGCCTGCGCCGCGTCCGGCAGATCGACGCCGTACCTCTCGGCGATGGCGCGCGCCTCGGCGGGCGTGCTCGCCTCGCCCACGGTGGGGCCCGAGCCGATCATCGCGGGGTCGTCGCCGGGCACGTCCGAGATCATCAGCGCCAGCATCCGTGCGGGCCAGGCGGCGGCGGCAAGCTGCCCGCCCTTGACGCGGCTGAGATGCTTGCGCAGCACGTTCATTCGGCCGATCGGCGCCCCCGAGGCCAGAAGCCGTTCATTGACCGCTTGCTTTTCCGCCAGCGTCAGGTCGCCCGCCGGCTGCACCAGAAGCGCCGACGCCCCGCCCGAGATCAGCGCAAGAACCATGTCGCCCTCGCCGAGGCCCCGAAGCAGCTCGAGCATCCGCGCCGTGGCCCGCGCGCCGGCCTCATCGGGCACCGGATGCGCGGCCTCGACGATCTCGACGCCTTCGCAGGGCCGGGCATGGCCGTAACGTGTGATCACGAGGCCCTCGCAGGGGCCATACACGTCCTCGACCGCCTCGGCCATGCGCGCGCTCGCCTTGCCGGCGCCGACGACCACAAGCCGACCTTCGGACCGTGGCGGCAGATGCGCGGCAAGGCTTTGCATCGGGTCCGCCGCGGCCACTGCCCGGTCGAAAAGCGCGCGCAGGAACGGCTTTGGGTCTGTCATGCGGGGCGCCTTTCGGATGCGGTCAGGAGCAACGTAGCGCCAAGATGGCGCGGTGCGCAACGGGCGTGTGCCGGTCGCTTCGCGTCCCCGAACGATCCGCCGCGTCAGCACAGCACCCCGTCCGCGCCGAGCATCGTGCGACCGCGCAGATAGGGGTGCAGCACCTCGGGCAGGCGCACCGATCCGTCCGCCTGCTGGCCGTTCTCGAGCACCGCGATCAGCGCGCGCCCGACCGCAAGCCCCGACCCGTTGAGCGTATGCACGAAATCGGGCTTGCCGCCGCCCTCGGGCCTGAAGCGGGCGTTCATTCGCCGCGCCTGGAAATCGCCGCAGACCGAGACCGACGAAATCTCGCGATACATGTCCTGGCCGGGCAGCCAGACCTCGATGTCATGCGTGCGCCGCGCGCCGAAGCCCATGTCGCCGGTGCACAGCACGACCGTCCGGTAGGGCAGGCCGAGCCGTTCAAGGATGCCCTCGGCACAGCCCGTCATGCGGTCGAGCTCGTCGCGGCTGGTGTCGGGATGGGTGATCGAGACCATCTCGACCTTCTCGAACTGGTGCTGGCGCAGCATGCCGGCGGTATCGCGCCCCGCCGATCCGGCCTCGGAGCGAAAGCACTGGGTATGCGCCACCATCCGGCGCGGCAGCGTGGCCGCGTCGACGGTCAGCCCGTGCACGAGGTTGGTCAGCGTCACCTCGGCCGTCGGCACCAGCCACCAGCCATTCGTCGTGCGGTAGCTGTCCTCGCCGAATTTCGGCAACTGCCCGGTGCCGCGCATCATCTCGTCGCGCACCAGCACCGGCGTCCATGTCTCCGACAGGCCGTTCTCCTCGACATGCGTGTCGAGCATGAATTGCGCCAGCGCCCGGTGGACTCGCGCCACGGCCCCCTTGAGCACCACGAAGCGGCTACCCGACAGTGTCGCGGCGGCCTCGAAATCCATGCCCTCGGCGACGCCGGCGATGTCGTGATGCTCTTTCGGCGCGAAATCGAGGGTCGCCGGCGTGCCCCAGCGGCGCAATTCCACGTTGTCGGCCTCGTCCGCGCCCTCGGGGACGTCGTCATGCGGCAGGTTGGGCAGCCCCATCAGCATCTCGGTCAGTTGCGCGTCGAGATCCTTGGCCTCGGCCTGCATCGCGGCGACCTCGGCCTTTTTCTCGCCCACGAGGACGCGCAGCCGGGCGAACTCGCCCTCGTCGCCGCGCGCCTTGGCCGCGCCCACGTCCTTCGAGGCGCGGTTCTGCTCGGCCTGGGCGGTCTCGGCGGCGTTGATCCGGGCGCGTCGCGCCGCGTCGAGCGCCAGCACCGGGCCCGAGGCCGCGGCGAGCCCGCGGCGGGCCATCGCGGCGTCGAAAATCTCGGGGGCGTCGCGGATCGCGCGGATGTCATGCATGGGTCTGGTCCTCAGGGGGCTTTGAATCGTTGCCGTCCTGATAGCCGAGTTTTCGCCGCAGGTGTAGAGCATGTGAAGCGGCGGCGTCATGCGCAACGCCCTCTGGACGCGCTCCTGCACAGCCGGTACGATTCGACGGAAAGTCGGCGCATATGGCATCGACGCGAAAGGGGATCGTTCATGCCGCTTGTCCAGCTTGTCTACGCGTCCCGCCCGTTCGGCTTCGACCAGGCCATATTGTCGAACCTCCTGCTGGATTCCCGCCGAGCCAATGCGCGCGACGACATCACCGGGGCGCTGATCGCGCGGCACGATCTGTACCTGCAACTTCTCGAAGGACCCGAGAAGAAGGTCGAGGACGTCTATGCGCGCATCCTGAACGACGACCGGCATGTCGAGGTCACGAAACTGGTGGATCGCCCGATCCAGCACCGCCTTTTTCCCGGCTGGGCGATGCGCGACGATCCCGCCGATAGCTGGGTCTGGAGCATCGAGGAGGTGCGCGACGGCGCGATCGAGCGTTCCACGCAAGACGAGGTCCTGGGCTTCTTCACGCGGCTGGCGGAAAAGGGCGTCGTGCCGCCGCGCGAAGGCTGACCGCGCCGCAGCTAGCCGCGGCGTTTGAACCGGTCGACCAGCAGCATGTGCGGCACCGTCAGCGCGGCGAGGCCGATGAAGATCACCTGCATGCCGCCGCCCTCGGCTGTCAGGCTGTCACTCCCGGATCTCGCGTATAGCAGCAAGGCACCGGTCAGCGTGACGGCTGCCGACAGCCCCGCCGCGGTGACCAGCGCCCGCCGCGCGCGCGGGACCGACCGGATCGTCGCGTCGAAATGCCGGATGGAATGCAGGCCGCAGAAATAGACGGTGAAATAGACCAGCGGTGGCAGCAGGGCCGCGAGCCCCCACAGGATCGCCTGCTCCAGCGCCGCCCGCTCGCGCGTCTGAGGCCTGAAGAGAACGGTCACCACGAAGCCCACACCTGCGACACCCCCGGCGATGGCGGCGGCAGCGGCGGCCCATGATGCGGCCCCGGCCGGCACCAGGTAGGCGAAAAGCGTCGTGACCTCGGCGTGATGCAGCAATGCGGGCGCGCCGATCGTGGCCAGACCGCCGGTCCAGCGCAGCGGAGAAGCGGCGTGCGACCAGTCGTCGGAAAAATGCAGCGCCGAATAGGCGAGAAACGCGACCAGGGCCGCCCCTGGAAGCACGATCCACAGCCCGATCACGCAAGCGACGAGGCCAAGGTAGATCGCCATGAACCGCAGCTTTCCGCGGCATCCGTCGAGCGGCCAAAGCGTCTCGGCCATCGGCAGGTCGAGCGCGCCATGCGGCAGCCCGAAGATGGCTATCAGCGGCGCCAGCAGCAGCAATTGCGTCGCGATGCCAGGCTGCAGGCTGAGCTGCAACAGTGCTGCGACCATTGCGCAAACACCGAAGACCGCCGTCTGCCATTCCGGCGCGCGCGTCATGCCGGCACCAGCGCCGCGCGCAGGAATGGCAGCGTGGGCAGCGACGTCATCACCGACAGCCGGTCGGCGGGATGGGTGGAGCCCGACAGGAACCGCTCCAGCCGATCGGGGGCGGCGTTGCGGAAAAGCCCCTCGAAAAGGGCGGGTCCGCGTTCCGGCATGGTTTGCAGGACCTGCAGGAAGACCCGGTCCATGAACCGCGTCGCAAGGCCGTCGCGCAGCGTCCGTGGCATCGCCCCGCGGCGCAGCGCCTCCGCGACATGATCGGCCTGTGACTGGATGCGGGTGAAGGCGTATCCGGTTGACGGGCGCGCAGCCCCGCCACCCAGGCCCATGCGAATCACGCCCGGCTGCGGCGGTTCGGCAAAACCGACCTCCATCGGCAGCGCGCCGGTTTCCTCGCGCAACACTTCGAACCGGCCCGGCTGCAGCCCCGCGATCTCGGTCTCCAGCCAGTCCTCGAACACGGCGCGGCCGGGCGAGGTGGGGGCGAAGGACGTCACCTCGACCAGCGCGCAATCGCGCGCGAAAGGCAGGATGTAGACGAAATCGACACCGCGGCTGCGGGCGGGGCGAAACTGCATCAACTGCACGCTGCCGGGGTCGAAAACCGGGCGTTCGGTGCGGATCTCGCGGCCCAGAAAGAACTGCCCGTAGGTCGGGATGCGACGCGGCGGGCGCGTGTCGATCACGTGATTGGCGTGCAGCGTGCCGGTATCGGTCTCGATCCGCCAGCCATCGGGTGACTTATGCAGATCATTCGCTGAGGTTCCCATCGACAGCGCGGCCAGCGGGCTGTCGGCGATCAGCGATTGCGCACGGTCGTAGACCGCGCCGGCGGCCACGGTCTGGTAGCGCATATGCGCCGATCCGCGGCAAACCGCGCCGCCCGGCCCGCCGACCTCCCACCGCGACCAAGAGGCGCGCACGCAGTCCTCGAACGGGTCAGGGGCGGTGCGCCAGAAGCTCCATGCGCGGTCGTCGACATATTGCGCACGCGGCTCGATCACCAGCAGGCTGCGACCGGCTAGGGCCAGCCGTACCGCCACGCTCAGCCCGGCGCAGCCGCCGCCGAGGATCGCGATATCGACGTCAGGACGTGGCATGATGCCGTCCCGCGTTGGCCGACCGACTTGGTGCTGCATGCGCGGTGACACCCTGCGCGGCCAGAAGCAGCTTGCGCCAGCGCGGCACAAACACGCGCCCGGCGCAGGGATCGCAGGACCGCGCGCGCAGTTCGGTCCCGATGCCGGCATACATCGACGCGGCCGCGGCCACCGCGAGGCGCAGTCGCAATGGCAGAGCTGGCAGCCCGGCGCGCCCCGAGGCGTAAAGCGTATCGGCCCGGGCCAGCAGGGTGGCGACGGCCTGCGCAACATCGGTGCGGGTGTCGGGATCACCCTCGACGATGGCGTGCGCGTCATGCGGGCACAGCGTGTAAGGCAGATACCGCCGACCGGCCTGAGCGTCCTCGGCCACGTCGCGGCAGATATTGGTCAGTTGCATCGCCTTGCCGAGATCGGCAGCGGCGGGATGCCAGCGAGCGCGAATGTCGAAAAGCGTGCAGACCATCACGCCGACGGTGCCGGCCACCCCCATGCAGTACTGCTCGAGCGCGGCCTCGTCGGCGATGCGGGTCGCGCCGGTATCCTGCGCCACGGTATCCACCAGCTGGGCAAAGCTTGCCAAGCCCTCGGGCCGCGCGTCGAAAAGGGCACATGCTTCCGCGGCCAGGGGATCGCCGTTGTTTTTGCTGCGCAATTCGTGCGCAAGACGGGTCAGTCGCGCCTGCACTTTCGGCCCGCCCACGGTGTCGGCCAAGTCGTCCACCGTGCGGCACAGCGCGTAAAGACGTGCGATGCGGCGGCGATCTGCGGGCGGCAGGATGCGCGCGGCGGGCGCGAAACTGCGGGCGTGGCGGGCCAGGATCGCTTCGGGTGTCATGGCGCGGGCACCGGGGCGGGCACGACCGTGTCGAGAACCTTCGCCGACGAGACCACGCCCGGCAGCCCGGCACCGGGATGCGTGCCGGCGCCCACGAAATAAAGGCCTTGGATCCCTTCGGCACGATTGTGAAACCGGAACCACGCCGATTGCGAGAAGAACGGCGAGAGAGAGAACCCGGCCCCGTCGACCGAGAGGTAGTCGGATTTGAAATCCTCGGGCGTCATAGCGAATTCGGCGGTGATCGTGTCGGCGAGTCCCGGCAGCATCGAAGCGTCGAGTGCGGCAACAATGCGGTCGCGCAGCTTCGGACCCTCGACTGCCCAGTCCTGCCCGCCGGCGAGGTTGGGCACCGGGCAGAGCACGTAGAAGCTGTCCTTGCCGTCGGGGGCAAAGCTTGGATCGGTTGCCGTAGGGCGATGAACATAAAGCGAAAAATCCTCGGCCAGCACCTTGCGGTGGAAGATGTCGCGCAGCAAGTCCCTGTAGCGTTCGCCGAACCACACGGTGTGATGCGCCACCTCCGGCCAGGTCCGGTTCGCCCCGAAAAAGAGCACGTAAAGGCCCATCGACAGGCGGCCGTTCCTTGCCCGGAGCTTCGCGACCGGCGATGGCACTCCGGCGGGCAGCATGTGGCGATAGACGTGGACGGGATCCATGTTCGACACCACGACATCGGCGGGGATCTCGAGCCCGTTGTCCAGCACGATGCCGGTGGCAACACGGCCCTCCAGCCTTATCCGCGCCACGGTGGTGTTCAGGCGGATGGTGATGCCCTCTTCCAGCATCAGCCGCTCCAGCGCATCGACCAGCGCGCCGGTGCCGCCCTTGCAGAACCAGATCCCGTGCGTACGCTCCAAGTGGTTGATCATGCCGTATATCGCGGTGGTATCGAACGGGTTGCCGCCCACGAGAAGTGGCTGAATGGAGAACGCGCGGCGCAGGCGGTCGTCCTTGATGAAGCGCGACACCATCGACCACACGCTTTCATAGGATCGCAGCCGCACCAGGTGCGGGATCTGGCGCAGCATGAATCCCAGCGAGTGAAACGGCGTCGTTGAAAGGCGTTTGAATCCAATGTCATAGATCTTCTTCGACCACGCGCCGAGGCGGCGATACCCGTCAACGTCGCGGGGCGACAGGCGGGCGATTTCGGCCTCGGTCGCGGCCTCGGTCGGGCCGTAATCGAAGGTCTCGCCGTCGTGGAAATGGAAGCGATACCACGGGTCGGGCTCGACCAGTTCGACGTAATCGTGCAGGCGCTTGCCGAATAGTTCGAACAGTTCCTCGAAGAGATGCGGCGCGGTCAGCACCGTGGGCCCGGCATCGTGGCGAAAACCCTCATGTTCAAAGACTTGCCCGCGTCCGCCCAGCCGCGCGCAACGGTCGACGAGATGCACATCATAGCCACGCGCGCGCAGGCGCAGGGCGGCGGCGATGCCGCCGAATCCGGCCCCGGCGACGATTGCACGGGGCTGGCTGTCGATCGAGGTATCACGCGGCATTGGGAAACTCCGTCATTATGCTGTCGGGCGGTCGGCGTGGGTTGCGAAAGGCGGACGGGGGCCGCCGATCTGCGTACAGGGCGTACATTTCTTTACGCGTTTGGTACGCAAACGGACCTGTCAGCATCCCTGCATCGGCAACGTCGCTCCGAAGAATGTCCGATGAGATCGCAAGGCCGACTGCCCGCGGTAACCGCGGGCAGCCGTCTTTTTCACTCGGCCGGTTGGGCCGAGGCTTTCTGGCTTTCGAAATAGGCCACGCTCTTGCGTTGCGCGATCATGAAGATCAGAACGCCGAACACGGCCTTGGCGGTGATGTCTGCCGCCGTGTAGCCGACCTCGATGATCGTCGTGGCAGTCGCCCCTTCGAGGCCGATGGCCCCGGCGAAGTAGACGATCGGGTAGAACGCCCAGCTGCCGACGACGAGGTACCGCGCCGCGCTGACGAGACCACGCGCATCCGCCGGCTGGTCGTCGATCGACTTCGACAGGCCCACGAACAGCTCGTAGACGATCCACAGGAACGGGATCATCGACGCGATGCCCCAGAACCAGCGGGCGCCGGCGGTTTCGGCGATCTCGCCGGGATATCCCAGGACGATCATCAATGCCGCCAGCAGCCCGAGCCGCGTCGCGCGCGACACGGTTTCCGACCTGCTGAGCCCCATGACGAGGATCAGCTCGACCAGAAGCAGCGGCACCGTCAACAGCCAGTCGACATAGCGATACGCCTGGTTGAAGGCATACCCCGTCGTCGCGACCGTGCCTTCGGTCACGTCAAACGCCGTCTCCCAGCTTTCGAAGATCCGAAAGTAGTGGTAGGCGGCGATGAACGTGACAAGACCGGTGATGGTCATTGCAGTCCTGTATTGCGGAGCGACCTGACTGCGTCCCAACCAGAAGAAGATTGTTGCCGCAGCAAGCGTCGCGAACGCAAACGAGAAAGCATTGTAAATGAGGTCGTATTGCTCGACCGAGATGTTTTCCATGGCTTTGCTCCTTGTGCATACGTCTGTGTACGCATGGCGCGATCTAGGCTCTCGGACCGTCGCGAACATGGCAGCGGGACGCAATGTCGCACGGGATTTACAGCCTCGGATCTCGTCGAGGTTGACAGGAGCATGTCAGGCGCGGGCGTCCGCGACGAAAGGCCCGCGCCGCAGGCCGCAGTGGCGCACGCTTTGGGGCGCGCCCCGGCCATGCTATGCTCGCGAGCAGACGCGCGGGATTGACGCGCCACGTGGCGTGTGGCTATAACTGAACGTGCGTTCAATAACGGGCTGCCGGGGGAGGAGTGCCATGTTCAATGCCGTGATGAGGTTCGATCTGGGAGAGGATGTGAACGCCCTGCGCGAGATGGTCCATCGCTGGGCGCAGGAACGCGTCGCGCCGATCGCCGCCGAGATCGACCGCAGCAACACCTTCCCGCACGAGCTGTGGCGCGAGATGGGCGACCTGGGCCTTCTGGGGATCACTGTCCCCGAGGAATATGGCGGGTCGGACATGAATTATCTGGCGCATGTCGTCGCCGTCGAGGAAATCGCGCGCGCCTCGGCCAGCGTCTCGCTCAGCTACGGGGCGCACAGCAACCTGTGCGTGAACCAGGTCAAGCTGAACGGTACGCCCGAGCAGCGGCAGAAATACCTGCCCGGCTTGGTGTCCGGCGAACAGGTCGGCGCGCTGGCGATGTCGGAGGCCGGCGCGGGCAGCGATGTCGTCTCGATGAAGCTGCGCGCGGAAAAGCGCAATGATCACTACAAGTTGAACGGCACCAAGTACTGGATCACCAACGGCCCCGACGCCGATACGCTGGTGGTCTATGCCAAGACCGATCCCGAGGCCGGCGCGCGCGGCATCACCGCCTTCCTGATCGAGAAGGAGATGACCGGCTTTTCGACCAGCCCGCATTTTGACAAGCTGGGGATGCGCGGGTCCAACACCGCAGAGCTGATCTTCGACGAGGTCGAGGTGCCGTTCGAGAACGTGCTGGGCGAAGAAGGCAAGGGCGTGAATGTGCTGATGTCCGGCCTCGATTACGAGCGCGTGGTGCTGGCCGGTATCGGCACGGGGATCATGGCCGCCTGTCTGGATGCGATCATGCCATACATGGCCGAGCGCAAGCAGTTCGGGCAACCCATCGGGTCGTTCCAGTTGATGCAGGGCAAGATGGCCGACATGTATACCGCGATGAACTCGGCCCGCGCCTATGTCTACGAGGTCGCCAAGGCCTGCGACCGCGGCGACGTGACACGTCAGGACGCCGCCGCCTGCTGTCTTTACGCCAGCGAACAGGCGATGGTGCAGGCGCATCAGGCGGTGCAGGCGATGGGCGGGGCGGGGTTCCTCAACGACAGCCCCGTCGCGCGCATCTTCCGCGATGCCAAGCTGATGGAGATCGGCGCGGGCACCTCAGAGATCCGCCGCATGCTGGTCGGCCGCGAGATGATGGGGGCGATGGCGTGACCGTGTTGCCCGCCGATAGATCCCGATGTCGCGGCGTCTGATGGTGTTGCCGCTCGTGGCGCTGATCGCCGTGGTGGCGGGGATCGGGCTGCTTCTGGGCGGGCGCGCGGTGACCACCACCGAAACGCAGGCGATCGAACGGATGGCGGCGCTGTATCTGGATGAGGCGGGGACGGGCGCTGCGCGCTCCGATTGCGCGGCGCGGCCGGCGATGAGTGACGAGTTGTGGCTGGTCGTGACCTGCGGGCGGTACGAGTATTTCGTCGATCCCTACGGCCGCCTGGCGCATCGCAACAGGCCGGGGCCGGCGTCATGAGCGCGATGGGCCCCCTGTTGACGCCGGCGGCGTACCGGGTGCTGAAGGACGGGTTCCGGTGGGACATTCCCGACCGGCTGAACATGGCCGCGCAGGTCTGCGACGACTGGGCCACGCGCGCGCCCGACCGCGTCGCGATCAAGGATCTGTCGGGCGCGGCACCGGTGGAGATCACCTATGCCGCGCTGCGCGGCATGGCCGATGCGCTGGCATGGGGCCTGCGCGTGCGGGGCGTCGGGCGCGGCGACCGCGTGGGCGTGCTGCGCAGCCAGGGCGCATGGTGCGCGGCGGCGCATGTCGCGATCTGGAAGCTCGGCGCGATCTCGATCCCGCTGTTTCAGCTGTTTCGGCAGGACGCTTTGCGCAGCCGGCTGGAGGATGCCGGCGCGGCGCTGGTGGTGACCGACGCCGCGTGCACGGGCCTGCTGGCCGATCTGCCGGGTGTGACCGTGATGGTTCCCGAGGACGAGAGCCTGCCAGAGGGCCGCTTCGACACCCTGGATACGGCGGCCGAGGATCCCGCCGTGCTGATCTATACCAGCGGCACGACCGGCAGCCCAAAAGGCGCGCTGCACGCCCACCGGGTGCTGACCGGGCATCTGCCGGGTGTCGAGATGAGCCACGATTTTCTGGGGCAGCCGGGTGATTGCCTGTGGACGCCGGCGGACTGGGCCTGGATCGGCGGGCTGTTCGACGTGGCTATGCCGGGGCTTGCCATCGGTGTGCCGGTGGTGGCCGCGCGGATGCCCGGGTTCAGCCCCGAGGTTTGCGCGAAGATCATCGCGCAAGCCAATGTAAGAAATGTGTTTTTCCCGCCCACGGCACTGCGGATGCTGAGGGCGTCCGAGGCCCGCATCGAGGGTCTGCGCAGCGTCGCGAGCGGCGGCGAGCCGCTGGGGGCCGAGATGCTGGATTGGGGACGGGGTGCGCTTGGCGTCACCGTCAACGAGTTCTACGGCCAGACCGAATGCAACATGATCGCAAGCTCTTGCGGGGCGCTCTTCGAGCCGGTGCCGGGATGCCTGGGGCGCGCGGTCCCGGGCCATGACGTCGCCGTGATCGACGACGACGGGCGCGCGGCACAAGGCGAGGGCGATATCGCGGTCAGGCGCGGGTCGGCGTCGATGATGCTGGGCTACTGGAACCGCACGCAAGAGACGGCGGCGAAGTTTCGCGGCGACTGGATGCTTACCGGCGATCGCGGGTTGATCGAGGACGGCTTCATTCGGTTCGTGGGCCGCGAGGATGACGTGATCACCAGCGCCGGCTACCGCATCGGCCCCGCGGAGATCGAGGATTGCCTGCTGAGGCACGAGGCCGTGGCGACGGCGGCGGTGGTGGGCAAGCCCGACCCGTTGCGGACCGAGATCGTCAAGGCCTATGTCGTGCTGAAACCCGGTGCGGTCGCGGATGCCGACGAGCTTCAGGCATGGGTGAAGGAGCGCCTTGCAAGCTACTCTTATCCAAGGGAAATCGAATTCACCGACGCGCTGCCGATGACGGTGACCGGCAAGGTGATCCGCAAGGAACTGAAGGCCCGCGCAGCAGCGGAGACCACGCGACGACGATGCCGCACGACGGAACAAGGGCCGGCATGATGGCCGGCCCTCGCGATCCCGAATTCACCCGCCCCCGATCAGAACTTGATCACGTAGGCCACGTTGAACACCCAGGGGCTGATATCCACGGAACCGATATCCGTGCCGCCCACGGTCGCGTCGGTCTCGATGTCGATGTAACGCACATCCGCGCGAAGCGCGCCGCGCTCGCTGATCGCGTAATCGACGCCGGCATGCAGCGCGAGACCCCAGGAATCGTCGAGATCGAGCGATGCGCCGCCGAGATTTCGGGTCTTTTCGTCGAAGAAGTAGGTGTAGTTGATGCCCGCCCCGACGAAGGGCGTGAACTGGCTGGCATTCGTGAAATAGTATTGCAGCGACAAGGTTGGCGGCAGATGCTTGGTCTCACCGATGTCGCTGCCAGCGAGATTGAGGTCATGCTCGAAGGGCCAGGAGGCCAGCAATTCTATCCCGACGCGGTCGGCGATGAAATATTCGAAGGTGATCGTCGGGCTCAGCGCCCCGTCTGCGTCGACCTTGCCGACCAAGGTGTTCGACCCGTCGTCGGGTTCGATCCAGCCCAGGCCGAGGCCGATCAGCATGTCGCCCTTTTCCTGGGCAAGCACCGGGGCGGCGGTGGTGCCCATCAGGGCGGCGAGGGTGAGGGCGGTGATGTGTTTCATGGTCTGTCCACTCCTGTTTCGATCGCGCCGGGTATGGGCCGTGCCGGGGTGGGGGACGTTGACCTGCATCAAGTCGCGCGTCAGTCTGCGCCGCGTGGTATTATTGCAACAGGCGGGATCGGTCCCGCCCCCGGGCCGGAGACTGTGTCATGCAACTGAAATCGGCGATCCTTCCCGGGTCGGAGGCGTTCAAGACCAACGAGGCGGGGCATCTCGCGGCCCTGCGAGAGGTCGAGGAGGTCGCCACGGCAGCCGCGGAAGGCGGCGGCAAGGCCGCGCGCGACAGGCACCGCGCGCGGGGCAAGATGCCCCCGCGCGAGCGGGTGGCCGGTCTGCTCGACCCCGGCAGCCCGTTTCTGGAAGTCGGGGCGACGGCGGCGCACGGGCTTTACGAGGGGGCTGCCCCCTGCGCCGGTGTGATCGCCGGTGTCGGCCGGGTCGAGGGGCGCGACTGCATGATCGTGTGCAACGACGCCACGGTGAAGGGCGGCACCTATTACCCGATGACCGTCAAGAAGCATCTGCGCGCGCAGGAGATCGCCGAAGAGTGTCATCTGCCCTGCATCTACCTTGTGGATTCGGGCGGCGCGAACCTGCCCAATCAGGACGAGGTCTTCCCCGACCGCGACCATTTCGGGCGGATCTTCTACAACCAGGCACGGATGAGCGCGAAGGGCATCGCGCAGATCGCCGTGGTGATGGGAAGCTGCACCGCCGGCGGCGCTTATGTCCCTGCGATGAGCGACGTGACGATCATCGTGCGGGACCAGGGCACGATCTTCCTCGCCGGCCCGCCGCTGGTCAAGGCCGCGACCGGCGAGGTGGTCACCGCCGAGGACCTGGGCGGCGGCGACGTGCATACGCGGCTGTCGGGCGTGGCCGATTACCTGGCCGAGGATGACGCGCATGCGTTGGCCCTGGCGAGGCGGGCGGTCGGCAACCTCGGGGCCGCGCCGACCCTCGACTGGGACACGCCGCGAGAGCCCGCCTATGACCCCGCGGAACTGCTGGGCGTGGTGCCGGCCGATCTGCGCACGCCCTACGACATCCGCGAGGTGATCGCGCGGCTGGTCGACGCGTCCTATTTCGACGAGTTCAAGGCGCGGTTCGGCGAGACGCTCGTGACCGGGTTCGCGCATCTAAAGGGCTGCCCGGTGGGCATCGTCGCCAATAACGGCGTGCTGTTGTCCGAGGCCGCCGCGAAGGGCGCGCATTTCATCGAGCTCTGTTCGCAGCGGCGCATCCCGCTGGTGTTCCTGCAGAACATCACCGGCTTCATGGTGGGGCGCAAATACGAGAACGAGGGCATCGCGCGGCACGGCGCCAAGATGGTGACCGCGGTGGCGACGACATCCGTGCCAAAGATCACCATGCTGGTGGGCGGCAGTTTCGGCGCCGGCAATTACGGCATGGCGGGGCGCGCGTATGGCCCGCGATTTCTTTGGACCTGGCCCAATTCACGGATCTCGGTGATGGGCGGGGCGCAGGCCGCGGGCGTGCTGGCCACCGTGCGGCGTGACGCGATGGAAAAGCGCGGCGAGGCGTGGTCTGTGGAGGATGAAGAGGCGTTCAAGCGGCCGACCGTGGAGATGTTCGAGCGCCAGTCGCATCCCCTGTATGCCAGTGCGCGGCTTTGGGATGACGGCATCGTCGATCCGCGCAAGAGCCGTGATGTGCTAAGTCTGAGCTTGCGCGCGGCGCTGAACGCGCCCGTGGAGGAGACGCGCTTTGGCGTCTTCCGGATGTGAGGATGGCTCCCGTGGGAGTGGAGTATTTTTGGAAAGATGAAGCCGGGGACGGGTCGGATGTTTGAGCGGATCCTTGTGGCCAATCGCGGCGAGATCGCGTGCCGCGTGATGCGAACGGCGCGGGCGCTGGGCGTCGAGGTGGTCGCGGTCCATTCCGATGCCGACCGGGATGCCGCGCATGTGGCGCTGGCCGACCGGGCGGTGCATATCGGCGGCTCTGCGCCGGCCGACAGCTACCTGTGCGGCGACCGGATCATCGCCGCGGCGCAGGAGACCGGGGCCGAGGCCATTCATCCCGGCTACGGGTTCCTGTCGGAAAACCCCGATTTCGTCGAGGCGGTCGAGGCGGCGGGGCTGGTGTTCATCGGTCCGTCGGCGGAGGCGATCCGCGCGATGGGGCTGAAGGATGCGGCCAAGCGGCTGATGCACGAGGCCGGCGTGCCGGTGGTGCCCGGCTATCACGGGGCCGACCAAGCGGACGCGGTGCTGGCCGCAGAGGCCGAGGCGATCGGCTATCCGGTGCTGATCAAGGCGGTCGCGGGCGGCGGCGGCAAGGGCATGCGGCTGGTCGAGCGGCCGGAAGGTTTCACCGAGGCGCTGGAGAGCGCGCGCAGCGAGGCGCGCGGGGCGTTCGGCAATGCGGATGTGCTGGTCGAGAAGTATATCCTCAAGCCGCGGCATATCGAGGTGCAGGTCTTTGGCGACGGCAGCCGTGCCGTGCATCTTTTCGAGCGCGACTGTTCGCTGCAGCGCCGCCATCAGAAGGTCATCGAGGAAGCCCCCGCGCCGGGCATGACGCCCGAGATGCGCGCCGCGATGGGCGATGCGGCGGTGCGCGCGGCGCAAGCCATCGGCTATGCCGGGGCGGGCACGGTGGAGTTCATCGTCGATGGCAGCGACGGCCTGCGCCCCGACGGGTTCTGGTTCATGGAGATGAACACGCGGCTGCAGGTCGAGCACCCGGTGACCGAGGCGATCACGGGCGTCGACCTGGTCGAGTGGCAGTTGCGCGTCGCCGCGGGCGAAGGGCTGCCCGCGCGGCAGGAGGGTCTGGCGATCACCGGTCACGCCTTCGAGGCGCGGCTTTATGCCGAGGACGTCCCGAAAGGCTTTCTGCCCGCCACAGGGCGGCTGTCGCACTTGGTCTTTCCGGCGGGCGTGCGCGCCGATAGCGGCGTGCGCGCGGGTGACGAGATCAGCCCGTTCTACGACCCGATGATCGCCAAGGTCATCACCCACGGCCCCTCGCGCGGGGTGGCGCTGCGGCGGTTGTCGCGGGCGCTGGAGGCGTGCGAGGTCGCGGGCACGGTCACCAACCTGGCCTTTCTGGGCGCGCTGGCACGGCATGCCGGCTTTGCCGCCGGCGACGTCGATACCGGGCTGATCGCGCGCGATATCGAGCACCTGGTGGTGGCGCCCGCGCCGGATGGGCGCACGGCCGCCACAGCCGCGCTGGCCGGGCTGGGCCTGCTGGACGACGCGCCGCCCGAGGCGGGGTTTGCCTTGTGGCAGCCGCTGGTGCGCGGGCTGCGTTTGGTCCATGCCGGCGAGGAGATCCCGCTGCGTCTGCGCACGCTGTCGGGCGATGCCCACGATATCGAGGTGGACGGCGTGACCGTCGCCGCGCGGCGGGTGGACGGGCAGTGGCGTCTGGACGGGCATCCGGCGCCGCGCACCGCCACCCGCGGCACCACGATCACCGTGTTCGCGCGATACGGGCTGAATTTCGAGCTGGTCGATCCGCTGGCCCGCGAGAGTGCCGCCGGGGGCGATCCCGCGCTGATCGAGGCGCCGATGCCCGGGCTGGTCAAGGCGGTGCAGGCGCGGGCCGGGCAGGCGGTGGCCAAGGGCGACAGGCTGGCCGTGCTGGAGGCGATGAAGATGGAGCACAGCCTGCTCGCCGCATGCGACGGCGTGGTGGCCGAGGTGCTGGTGCGCGAAGGCGACCAGGTCTCGGCCGGTGCGGCGCTGGTGCGACTGGAGGTGGAGACATGATCACGCTGCATCACGTGCCGCTGGCGCGCTCCTTCCGGGTGCTGTGGCTGATGGAAGAGCTGGGGCTCGACTTCGACATCCGCTATTATTCGATCCGCGACGGGTCGATGCGGACACCGGAGTTCCGGGCGCTGTCGCCTGCGGGCCGCGTGCCGGTGCTGGAGCATCACGGGGATGTCTGGTTTGAAAGCGCGGCGATCGTCCAGCTTCTGTGCGAGACCTATCCGCAGGCGCGGCTGGCACCCGCGCCGGGCGACGCGGATCGCGCGCGGTATCTCGAGATGCTGAGCTATTCCGAGACGGTGGGCTGCCTGCTGGAGAACCTCAACCTCAACCAGGTGTTCCTGCGCCCGCCGGCGACACCCTCGGCCGCGGTGATCAAGCTGCTGAACGCGCGGCTGCGCGCCGCGCTCGGCGCGATCGAGGCGCGGATCGACGGCGCGTATCTGCTGCCCTCGGGCTTTTCGGCGGCCGATATCATGTTCGGCTACAGTTTTGAACTAGCGCGCTATTACGTCGATCTGGCAGCCTATCCGCGGCTGATGACCTATCGGGACGGCTTGCGCGCGCGCCCCGCCTATGTCCGGGCCAAGGCGCGGGACGGCGCGCAGGATATCTACGCGCAGGACTTCTATCCCGTCCCGGAGGAGGGCTGATGGCGGGCCGTGTCGAGGTCTTCGAGGTCGGGCCCCGTGACGGGTTGCAGAACGAGGCGCGGGCGATTCCCGTCGCCGACAAGATCGCGCTGGTCGATGCCCTGAGCGGCGCGGGGTTTTCGCGCATCGAGGTGGCAAGTTTCGTCAGCCCGAAATGGGTGCCGCAGATGGCCGGATCGGGCGAGGTGCTGCGCGGGATCGCGCGTGCGCCGGGCGTTCGCTATGCCGCGCTGACGCCCAACATGCGCGGGTTCTCGGATGCGGTCGCGGCGGGTGCCGACGAGGTGGCGGTCTTCGCCTCGGCCTCGGAAGGGTTCTCGCGCGCCAATATCAACGCCACGATCGCCGAAAGCCTCGCGCGGTTCGCCCCGGTGCTCGAGGCGGCAAAGGCGCAGGGGATGCCGGTGCGCGGCTACGTCTCCTGCGTGGTCGAGTGCCCTTATGACGGGCCGGTGAACCCGGCCGAAGTGGCGCGCGTGGCGAAGGCGCTGTGGGACATGGGGTGCTACGAGATCAGCCTTGGCGACACCATCGGGCGCGCCACCCCGGAGGCGGTCGACGCGATGCTGGCCGCTGTCGCGGACGTGGTGCCGGTGGCGCGGCTGGCGGGGCATTTCCACGACACGGGCGGGCTTGCCTTGCAGAATATGGAGGCGTCTCTGGCGCGCGGCCTGCGCGTCTTCGATGCGGCCGTTGGCGGACTGGGCGGGTGCCCGTTCGCGCCCGGGGCGGCGGGCAACGTGGCGACCGAGGCGGTGCAGGCCCGGCTGACGGATCTGGGATACGAGACCGGGCTGGACGCGGGCGTGCTGGCGCGGGCGGCCGGGATGGCGCGACGGCTGCGCGGCGCGGGGCAAAAATCTTGAAAAGCTTTTTGACAAGTTTCTTTGGAAGAAGGCTGCAGGGCAGGGAGGTGACGGTGTGACGGGGACCATACGCATCGAGACCGACGCGCGCGGGGTCGCGACGCTGTGGCTCGACCGGGCCGACAAGCACAACGCGATGTCGGCGGCGATGATCGCCGAGTTGCATGCGGCGGCTGACAGCCTTGGCGCGGACGGGGCCTGCCGCGTGGTGGTGCTGGCCGCCGCCGGCAAGACCTTCTGCGCCGGCGGTGATCTGGGCTGGATGCGCGCGCAGTTCGCGGCGGATCCTGCGCAGCGCAAGGCCGAGGCCGCGACGCTGGCGCATATGCTGCGCGCGCTCAACGAGATCCCGAAGCCGCTGATCGGGCGCGTGCATGGCAATGTCTTCGGCGGCGGGATCGGGCTGCTGAGCGTCTGCGATGTCGCGATCGGCGCCGACGACGTGCAGATGGCGTTGACCGAGACGCGGCTGGGGCTGATCCCGGCGACAATCGGGCCTTACGTCGCGGCGCGCATGGGCGAGGCGCGGGCGCGCCGGGTCTTCATGTCCGGGCGGCGGTTCGACGCGGCCGAGGCGGTGGAGCTGGGCCTGTTGGCCCGCGCGGTGCCGCAAGCCGATCTCGACGTGGCGGTCGAGGCCGAGGTCGCGCCCTACCTGGACTGCGCGCCCGGGGCCGTGGCCCGGGCCAAGGCACAGCTGCGCAGTCTTGGCCCGCGCATCGACGACGACGTGATCGCGGATAGCATCGACGCGCTGGCCGCGTGCTGGGCGGGCGACGAGGCCGCGACGGGCATCGCCGCGTTCTTCGACCGCCGCACGCCGCCCTGGCGCAGTTGAGAGAGGGGGCGCAGGCGCGCCGTCCGGCGTGGGATCGAGGGTTCGGTAATCGTATGCAATCGCATGCTGCACACCCGTTCGCGGGCACGCTCGGTTGACCCCGTGACGGCCTGAGGCTACATCAATGACGTAGCAGCCAACTTGATGCGCGCCGCCGCGTATGAAAGGAGCCACATCGTGGAAGAGATGCTGAGGGAATACCTCCCCATCCTGATATTGCTGGCCATAGCGATCGGTCTGGGCCTCGTTCTGGTCCTCGCTGCCGTGGTGCTGGCCGTGCGGCACCCCGATCCCGAAAAGGTCAGCGCCTATGAATGCGGCTTCAACGCGTTCGATGATGCCCGCATGAAATTCGACGTCCGGTTCTACCTGGTGTCGATCCTGTTCATCATCTTCGATCTGGAAATCGCGATGCTGTTCCCGTGGGCCGTGGCCTTTCAGGACGTGAGCATGGCGGCCTTCTGGTCGATGATGGTTTTCCTGGCGGTGCTGACGGCCGGCTTTGCCTATGAATGGCGCAAAGGAGCGATGGAATGGGAATGAACGACAAGGACGACGCGTTCGTGACCGATACCCAAGGTCAGCCCGGGCAAAGCCCGCGTGTGAAATCGGGTCCGTCCAGCCTTGCCCCGGTGGAAAGCCCGGGCAGGGAATTCGACCCGGCGACGCAGTCGCTGAATACCGAGTTGCAGGACAAGGGGTTCCTGCTGACCTCGACCGAGGACATCATCAACTGGGCGCGCACCGGCAGCCTGCATTGGATGACTTTCGGGCTGGCCTGCTGCGCGGTCGAGATGATGCACACCTCGATGCCGCGCTACGATGCCGAGCGCTTTGGTGTGGCGCCGCGTGCCAGCCCGCGGCAATCCGACCTGATGATCGTGGCCGGCACGCTGACCAACAAGATGGCGCCGGCGCTGCGCAAGGTCTACGACCAGATGCCAGAGCCGCGCTACGTGATCTCGATGGGGTCCTGCGCCAATGGCGGCGGGTACTACCATTACAGCTACTCGGTGGTGCGCGGCTGTGACCGGGTGATCCCGGTCGATATCTACGTGCCCGGCTGCCCGCCGACCGCCGAGGCGCTGCTTTACGGGATCCTGCAATTGCAGCGCAAGATCCGCAGAACGGGGACGATGGTGCGATGAGCAAGGCATTGAAGGAGCTTGGCAGCCATATCGAGACGCGGCGCAGCGATTGCGTCCTGGGCTGGTCGATCGCGCGCGGCGAGTTGACCGTCGACGTGGCATTGCCGAACATCGCCGGGCTGACGGAATTCCTTAAGGTCGATCCGACCTGCGCGTTCTCGACACTGATCGACATCACCGCGGTCGATCACCCCGAACGCCCCAAGCGCTTCGACGTGGTCTACCATTTGCTGAGCATGTACCAGAACCACCGCATCCGCCTGCGGGTCGCGGCGCGCGAAGAGGACATGGTGCCGTCGATCACCGAGGTCTATCCCGCCGCCAACTGGTTCGAGCGCGAGGTGTTCGACATGTTCGGCCTGCTCTTTTCGGGCCATCCCGACCTGCGCCGGATCCTGACCGATTATGGCTTTCGCGGGCATCCGCTGCGCAAGGATTTCCCGACCACGGGCTACACGGAAGTGCGCTATGACGAGACCCGCAAGCGCGTCGTCTACGAGCCGGTGAAGCTGGTGCAGGAATACCGGCAATTCGATTTCATGTCGCCATGGGAAGGCGCGGATTACGTGCTGCCCGGCGACGAGAAAGAGGAGGCGAAATGATGGGTGGTCCGGGAATGGGCGGCGGTGGCATCATATTGATGCTGGTCTTTGCCGCCCTGATGATCGTCCCGCTCTGGCGGCTGTTGCCGCAGTTTCGCATCCCGAGCTGGGTGTCCCTGCTGGCGATCATCCCGTTCGGCGTGATCGTGCTGCTGTGGGTCATGGCATTCCGCGACAAGCTTGACGGCGGACGGTCGTGATGGCGGTCACGGTTCGCGAAGCCGGTGCGACTAGCGAAAACTTCGCGGCGTCCACGGCTGGAGCGGCAAGCAAAGCCATGCCGGACCCGCGCTTCGCGCGTCCGGACTGTCTTTTTTTCGGCATCGGATCCGAAAAGTGTGGAACCAGTTGGCTTAATCAGTTCCTTTCGGGTCATCCGGAGGTGCATGTTCCACGCTACCAGAAGGAGCTGCATTACTGGAGCAGTGGGCATCGCGGGAAAAAGATCCCATGGTTGCTTGAAAAACAGATGCCCCGTGGGCCTGTCATGTCCTTTTGGGGTTCAGTATTGCGACCGGGTCGAAACCTGAGACGTTTTCGAAGAAATCTGTTCCTTCAAAAATGGTGGAAGGCATTCACGGTGCCGTCGCCCACTCATTCGATCTACTGTGATGTGCTTTTTACAGGGTATCGGAAAGAGAAAGTCGCCGGAGAAATCACGCCTGCCTATGCGAGGTGCACGGCGGGAACCTTCGCCGAAATGGCCGCGTTGGCCCCCGATGTCCGCTTCATCTTCATCATGCGCGATCCGGTGGCGCGGCTGTGGTCCGGTTGCAGGCATCGTCTGCGTATTGAACTTGGTCAGCAGAACACGACAACGCAGGCAGTGAGTGATCGGGTGCTTTCAAGTCTGGCAGAGTCCGAGACGGGCCCATTGCGTCTTTCAAGTTACAACCGCACGATCCAGACGCTTGAAAGTGTGGTCGCGGCTGAACGAATTGCCTACTTTTTCTACGAAACCTTGTTTCAACAGTCTGAAATCGAAAGACTTTGTGCGTTCCTGGATGTCGAAAGCCCTGCCGCGATCGATAAGGCAGTGCATGTCGGGGCTGACGCATCCGGAGAAATGCCGCCCGAGGTTGCGCGGAAGGCCAGAGAGGCGTTGGCGCCGACTAATGACTTTTGCAGGGCGAAATTCGGTACGCTGCCGCCGGAATGGCAGGACAAGACGGTAGTGGGAGACGCATGATGGACGGATCCAAGTTCGAAGACACCCTCACGGGTGAGCAGAAAATCCGCAACTTCAACATCAACTTCGGGCCGCAACACCCTGCGGCGCACGGGGTTTTGCGCTTGGTGCTGGAGCTTGACGGCGAGATCGTGAAGCGCTGCGATCCGCATATCGGCCTGCTGCATCGCGGCACCGAGAAGCTGATGGAAAGCCGCACCTACCTGCAGAACCTGCCCTATCTCGACCGGCTGGATTACGTCGCGCCAATGAACCAGGAACATGCGTGGTGTCTGGCGGTCGAGCGGCTGACAGGCGTCGAGGTGCCGCGGCGCGCGAGCCTGATCCGGGTGCTTTATTCCGAGATCGGGCGCATCCTGTCGCACCTGCTGAACGTCACGACGCAGGCGATGGACGTGGGCGCGCTGACCCCGCCGCTCTGGGGGTTCGAGGAGCGCGAGAAGCTGATGATCTTTTACGAGCGGGCCTGCGGGGCGCGGCTGCACGCCGCGTATTTCCGGCCCGGCGGGGTGCATCAGGATCTGCCGCCCGAGCTGCTCGACGATATCGAGGAATGGTCGCGCGAGTTCCCCAAGGTGATCGACGACATCGACGGGCTGCTGACCGAAAGCCGTGTGTTCAAGCAGCGCAACGCCGATATCGGCGTGGTCACCAAGCAGGAGGCGCTCGACTGGGGGTTCAGCGGCGTGATGGTCCGCGGATCGGGCATGGCGTGGGATCTGCGCCGCGCGCAGCCCTATGAATGCTACGACGAGTTCGACTTCCTGGTGCCGATCGGCAAGAACGGCGACTGCTACGACCGCTACCTGTTGCGGATGGAAGAGATGCGGCAATCGGTGCGCATCATCCAGCAGGCGATCGAGAAGCTGCGCGCGCCCGAGGGGCAGGGCGACATCCTGACCCGCGGCAAGATCACCCCGCCGCAGCGGGGCGAGATGAAGACCTCGATGGAGGCCTTGATCCACCATTTCAAGCTATACACCGAAGGGTTCCACGTGCCGGCGGGCGAGGTCTATGCCGCGGTCGAGGCCCCCAAGGGCGAGTTCGGGGTCTACATGGTGGCCGATGGCACCAACCGGCCCTACCGAGTCAAGCTGCGTGCGCCGGGATACCTACACCTGCAGGCGATGGATCATGTCGCAAGCGGGCATCAGCTGGCCGACGTCGCCGCGATCATCGGCACGATGGATGTCGTCTTCGGGGAGATCGACCGGTGAATGCATGTGTTTTCGCGGGCAGGTTTGTCCTTCGCCCGGCCTTGGGGCTTGGCGCGCTTGGGCTGATCGCCGCCTGTACGATGATCCCCGAGAGTGTCGAGGAACAGGATATCGCGCGCTATGACGCCGCGGTTGCAAGCCTCGGCTGTACCCTCGTGACCGAGTCCGACTACATGGCGGCAGGTCTTCAGACCGGGCTGTCGCGGGCGCAGTTGATGGATATCACCGCCTACAAGCTGTCCTCGGACGGGGCCGTGAGGCTGCCCGCCGGGGGTGTCGAGTTGACCACAGGAGCCTGTGCCTAGATGCTACGCCGCCTTTACCACGAGCAACCCGACAGCTTCGAGTTCACCGAGGCCAATCAGGCCTGGGCCGAGGGGGAAATCAGCAAGTATCCCGAGGGGCGTCAGGCCAGCGCGGTGATCGCGCTGATGTGGCGCGCGCAGGAGCAGGAAGGCTGGCTGACCCGCCCGGCGATAGAGCATGTGGCCGCGATGCTGGACATGGATTACATCCGCGCGCTCGAGGTCGCGACCTTCTATTTCATGTTCCAGCTGCATCCCGTCGGCCGGATCGCGCATTTCCAGATCTGCGGGACCACGCCCTGCATGCTGTGCGGGTCCGAGGACCTGATCGCGGTCTGCGAGGAAAAGATCGCCAAGAAGCCGTATGCGCTGTCGCCGGACGGCAAGTTCAGCTGGGAAGAGGTGGAATGCCTCGGCGCCTGCGCGAACGCGCCGATGGCGCAGGTGGGCAAGGATTACTACGAGGATCTGACGCCCGAGGGCTTCGCCGCGCTGATCGACGATCTCGCCGCCGGCAAGGTGCCGACGCCCGGATCGAAGGTGGGCCGCTATGCGTCCGAGCCGAAATCCGGGCTGACCAGCCTGACCGCGTTCGAGGCCGACCGCCCGGCCCATAATGCCAGCGTGGCGCGCGCCCTCGATCTCGGCGACACGATCCGCCGCATCGACGGCACCGAGGTGGCGCTGAACACGCCGTGGCGCGACAAGGGCGCCGGGCACGATCCCGCCGCGCCCGAGGTCAAGACCAACGAAACGCCGGTCGATGTCGTCACGCGCGACGCGCTGGAGACGGTGGCCGCGCTGGTGCGCGGCGCGGCGACCGACAGCACGAGCGCACCGGGCCATTCCGCCCCTGCGACGGATGCGGCGCCGGCGAAGGATGACGAGGCCGCGCCGGGCACGAAACCCGCGATGCTCGACGCGCCGCGTGGCGGGCAGTCGGATGACCTCAAGGAGATCAAGGGGATCGGCCCCAAGCTGGAGGATGCGCTGAACGCGGCCGGCATCCATCACTTCGATCAGGTGGCGCACTGGACGGCGGACGAGGTCAGATGGGTCGACCGCAATATCGACGGCGTCAACGGACGGGCCAGCCGGAACGACTGGGTCGCGCAGGCGAAACGGCTGATGAATGGCAAATAGACAGAGTGGCCGTGCCCGTGGCAGACTGTCGGCGCTGCGCCGTCGCGCGGCGTGATCAACAGAGAGGGGATTTGTCATGTCGGATACGTCGAAACGGAGCACCTGCCAAGCGGTGTGCTGGGGGCTGGCCGCGCTGACGGGGCTGATGGTTCTGCTGGACTCGACCGAGTCGCTGGGGCTGATAGCCGCAGTCATGCTGGGTGCCGCTGTGGCGGTGGTCCTCGGCTTTGCATTCCGGTGGCTTGTCTGCACCGATTATCCGCGCGAGGATAGCGGCATCACCGGGGGCACCGTCGTGCAGGCGCTGCGCAACCTCACCGGGATCACCGGCTACAAGGCCCCGCCGGACCAGGCCGGCGCCATGGAACTGGCGATGGGCGGAGCACCCAAGCGCGCCCCGGCCGCCGAAACGCCCGCCGCGAAGGCGGCTGACAAGCCTGCCGCGAAGGCGGCCGAAAAGCCCACGGCCGCACCCGCCAATGGCGACGCCGCGGCGGTGAAATCCGGCACGGTGCTGAGCGGCGAGCAGGAACTGGCCGAGCGCAAGGGCGAATGGCACTACGAGGGCGCGGCCGGGACCGGGCAGGGCAATGGCAGCGTGGACACGTCGGTCGGCCTGCGCCCCGCCGGGCTGAGTGCGCCCAAGGGTGGACAGGCCGACGATCTGAAACAGATCAAGGGCGTGGGGCCGAAGCTGGAACAGCTATGCCACGATTTCGGCTTCTACCATTTCGACCAGATCGCGGCCTGGGGGCCCGACGAGGTCGCATGGGTCGACGAGAACCTCGTAGGCTTCAAGGGCCGGGTCAGCCGCGACAACTGGGTCGAGCAGGCCAAGGTCCTTGCCGCCGGCGGCGAGACCGAATTTTCCAAGCGTGTCGACGATGGCGACGTGTACTGACGAAGACGGATCATGGCGGACAGGACGGCAGAGACAGCACGCAAGGGTCGCCGCGCCGCGCTGGTGATCGCCGGCACCGGGGTGTTCTGGGTTCTGGCGACGTTCATCGGCGGCGAGTTGGAGCTAAGTCAGCGCGTGCGTGCGCTGTTCGACCTGATGGCGCTGGCGGGGTTCACCTGGGCCCTTGTCCTGATCTACCAAATCTGGCGCGCGCGCCAGAGCAATCAGAGGTAACGAGATGCTGAAAGACGAAGATCGGATCTTCACCAATCTCTACGGGATGCATGATCGCAGCCTCAAGGGGGCGATGGCGCGCGGTCACTGGGATGGCACGGCGAAGATCCTGCAGAACGGCCGGACGTGGATCGTCGACCAGATGAAGGCGAGCGGCCTGCGCGGCCGCGGCGGTGCGGGCTTTCCCACCGGCCTGAAATGGTCGTTCATGCCCAAGGAAAGCGACGGCCGCCCCGCCTATCTCGTGGTCAATGCCGACGAATCCGAGCCGGGCACCTGCAAGGATCGCGAGATCATGCGCCATGATCCGCACACGCTGCTGGAAGGTTGTCTGGTGGCAAGCTTCGCGATGAATGCGCATGTCTGCTTCATTTACATCCGCGGCGAATATATCCGCGAGAAGGAAGCGCTGCAGGTGGCCATCGACGAGGCCTACGATGCGGGGCTGATCGGACGCAATGCCTGCGGGTCCGGCTGGGATTTCGACATCTACCTCACCCACGGCGCCGGGGCCTATATCTGCGGCGAGGAAACGGCGCTTCTGGAAAGCCTTGAAGGCAAGAAGGGCATGCCGCGGATGAAGCCGCCCTTCCCGGCGATGGCCGGGGTTTACGGCTGTCCGACGACGGTGAACAACGTCGAATCCATCGCCGTCGCCCCGACAATCCTGCGGCGCGGGCCGGAATGGTTTTCCAGCTTCGGCCGGGCCAACAATGCCGGGACCAAGATCTTCGCGGTCTCGGGTCATGTCAACAACCCCTGCGTGGTCGAGGAGGCGATGTCGATCTCGTTCGAGGAACTGATCGACAAGCATTGCGGCGGCGTGCGCGGCGGCATGAAGAACCTCAAGGCGGTGATCCCCGGAGGTGCGTCTGTCCCATGCGTGCGCGGCGAGAACATGCGCGACGCGATCCTCGATTTCGACTACCTGCAGAAGGAGCTGCGCTCGGGCCTCGGGACGGCGGCGGTGATCGTGATGGACCAGTCCACCGATGTCATCAAGGCGATCTGGCGGCTGTCGAAATTCTACAAGCACGAGTCGTGCGGCCAGTGCACGCCCTGCCGCGAGGGCACCGGCTGGATGATGCGGGTGATGGACCGGCTGGTGCGTGGCGAGGCCGAGGTCGAGGAGATCGACATGCTGTTCGACGTGACCAAGCAGGTCGAGGGACACACGATCTGCGCGCTCGGCGATGCGGCGGCGTGGCCGGTGCAGGGGCTGATCCGGAACTTCCGCGACGAGATCGAGGACCGGATCAAGCACAAGCGTGCCGGGCGTGTCAGCGCGGTGGCGGCGGAATGACGACAGTGGCACACCGGACATCCCGCGCCGGCCTCAAGCGCGTTTGCAGCGCCCTGGGCGTGATGCTGCTGCTGGCCGGCTGCGGCGACCGCGCGGAGCGGGTGATGTTCGGTGGCAATTACTACCCGGCGAAAAGCAGCGGCGACAGTCAGGATCGCCGCGTCTTCACCGCGTCGGTGTCGAGGGCGTCGAACGGCATGGCCGGGGCGCAGCAGGCCGCGCTGCACGAGGCGACGCGGTACTGCCTGCAGAATTTCGGCACGTCGGATATCGACTGGTCCGGCGTGCCAGAGGGCGCGCAGGGGCCGGCCTATGCCCGCGCCGGGAATCGCGTTTCTGTCACCGGGCGCTGCGTGATATGGTAACGGTAGCCACCATGTCGCAGGGGCACGGCCATTGCATGACAGGCCCTGTCTGCCCCATCTGTGCAAGGGTGGGCCGCGAGGTCGCGCGGCAGGGGACACGGATCTGAAAGGACGGAAGAGATGCGTCTCTTGATGGCTTTCCTTGTGGTCGCGGCGACGGCGACGGTCGCGGATGCGCGGGCGCAGACGCTGGCCGAGGAAGACGATATCAACGCGGGGCTCTTCAACGTCGCCGTGGCGCAGAAGATCCGCAAGCAATGCGACGAGATCACGCCGCGATACTTCACTGCCCTGGGGTATCTGCAGGCGCTGAAGACCATGGCGCTGCAGCGCGGCTATTCCGAGGCCGAGATCGACCGCTACATCAATGACGACGCCGAGAAGGACAGGATGGACGCGCGGCGCAACGCCTATATCAGGGCCAGCGGCGCGGAACCCAATGACGCGGCCAGCATGTGCCGGCTCGGGCGGCAGGAAATCGCCCGGCAAAGCCAGATCGGCCAACTTCTGAAAGCAAGGTAGATAGAGATGTCCGACCCACGCAAGATCATCATCGACGGCCAGGAAGTCGAGGTAGAGGGCACCATGACCCTGATTCAGGCCTGCGAGCAGGTCGGGGTCGAGATCCCGCGCTTTTGCTACCACGAGCGCCTGTCGATCGCCGGCAACTGCCGGATGTGCCTCGTCGAGGTGCAGCCCGGGCCGCCGAAACCGGCGGCAAGCTGCGCGATGCAGGTCAAGGACATGCGCCCCTTCCCCGATGGCAGCCTGCCGCAGGTCAAGACCAACAGCCCGATGGTCAAGAAGGCCCGCGAGGGCGTGATGGAGTTCCTGCTGATCAACCATCCGCTGGATTGCCCGATCTGCGACCAGGGCGGCGAATGCGACCTGCAGGATCAGGCGATGGCCTATGGCGTGGATTTCAGCCGCTACCGCGAACCCAAGCGCGCGAGCGAGGATCTCGATCTCGGGCCGCTGATCGAGACGCACATGACCCGCTGCATTTCGTGCACCCGCTGCGTTCGCTTCACCTCGGAGGTGGCGGGCGTCAACGTGATGGGACAGACGGGGCGCGGCGAGGATGCCGAGATCACCACCTATCTGGGCGAGTTGATCCAGTCGAACCTGTCGGGCAATATCATCGACCTGTGCCCGGTGGGCGCGCTGGTCAGCAAGCCCTATGCCTTCACCGCGCGGCCCTGGGAGCTGACCAAGACCGAATCCATCGACGTGATGGATGCGCTCGGGTCGTCGATCCGCGTCGATTGCAAGGGGCGCGAAGTGATGCGCTTCCTGCCGCGCAACCATGACGGCACCAACGAGGAATGGATTTCCGACAAGACGCGCTTCGTCTGGGACGGGCTGCGCCGCCAGCGGCTCGACCGGCCGTTCGTGCGCGAGAACGGCAAGCTGCGCGCGGCGACATGGCCCGAGGCACTGGCCAAGGCGGCCGAGGCGATCAAGGGCGCGAAAAAGCCGGTCGGTCTGGTTGGTGACCTGGCCCCGGCCGAGGCGGCTTATGCGCTGAAAGGCCTGATCGAGGGGCAGGGCGGCACGGTCGAATGCCGCACCGACAAGGCGCGGCTGCCGGTGGGCAATCGCAGCGCCTATGTCGGCAATGTCGCGGTGGAAGAGCTTGATACCGCGAAGAATTTCGTGCTGATCGGCACAGATCCGAGTGTCGAGGCACCGGTTTTGAACGCGCGGATCCGCAAGGCGTGGATCCAAGGCGCCGAGGTGACGGTGGTGGGCCCCAATGTGGACCTGACATATGACTACACCCATGCCGGCCCGGACCGCGCCGCGCTCGAAGGGCTCAACGTGCCCGAAGACACCATCGTGATCGTCGGGCAGGGCGCGCTGCAGGAGGCCGATGGCGAGGCCGTGCTGGCCGCGGCACAGGCGCTGTCGGGCCGGATGCTGGTGCTGCACACGGCGGCATCGCGCGTCGGCGCGATGGATGTCGGCGCGGTGACCGAGGGCGGGATCGACGCGGCCATGAAGGGCGCCGACGTGATCTACAACCTCGGCGCGGACGAGATCGAGATCGCCCGCGACGATTCAGGGGGCCCCCTGGTGATCTACCAGGGCAGCCACGGTGACCGCGGCGCGCATCGTGCCGACGTGATCCTGCCGGGTGCGGCCTATACCGAGGAGCAGGGCCTCTTCGTCAATACCGAGGGCCGGCCGCAGCTTGCCTTGCGCGCCGGGCATCCGCCGGGCGAGGCCAAGGAGAACTGGGCGATCCTGCGCGCGCTGTCGGGCGAGATGGGCGCGGTACTGCCCTATGACAGCATGGCGCAGCTGCGTCAGGCGCTGGTCAAGGACGCCCCGCAGCTGGCGAAGATCGACCAGGTGCCGGAAAACGACTGGCAGCCATTGCCGAAAGCGGCGCTTGGCAAGGGCGATTTCCGGTTGGCGATCAAGGACTTCTACCTGTCCAACCCGATCGCGCGCGCCAGCGAACTGATGGCCGAACTGAGTGCCAATGCCAAGGCCCGCGAGAGCCAGCCGATGGCGGCGGAGTGACGTCCGCGGTCCCGCGCGAGGCCGCGAATTTGCACGAAGGGCGCCGCGAAGGGTGGCCTTCGGTGCTTCGATACGGTTAAGAAGGAGGCGGCATGCGTGCCGCGCGCCCCTGCCGATGACAGTGCCGCGGCCACAGCGGCCGGAGACCCGATGACCGAAGGTGCGAGGACCTGATGGCTGAATTCTTTACGACCCCGCTCGGGACCATGGTGATCGTCGTCGCGCAATGCCTCACGGTCGTGGGTTTCGTGATGATCTCGCTGCTGTTTCTGGTCTATGGCGATCGCAAGGTCTGGGCGGCGGTGCAGATGCGGCGCGGCCCGAACGTGGTCGGCCCGTGGGGGCTGCTGCAGACCGTCGCGGATGCGTTGAAATACGTGATGAAAGAGGTCGTCGTGCCCGCCGGGGCCGACAAGACGGTGTTCATCATGGCGCCGCTGACCAGCTTCGTGCTGGCGGTGCTCGCCTGGGCGGTGATCCCGCTCAACGAGGGTTGGGTGTTGTCGGACATCAACGTCGCGGTGCTGTTCGTCTTCGCGGTCTCGTCGCTCGAGGTCTACGGCGTGATCATGGGCGGCTGGGCGTCGAACTCCAAGTATCCGTTCCTCGGCAGCCTGCGATCGGCGGCGCAGATGATCTCCTACGAAGTCAGCATCGGACTGATCATCATCGGGGTGATCATCTCGACCGGCTCGCTGAATTTCGGCAACATCGTCGCGGCGCAGGACACCAATTTCGGGTTCTTCGGCTGGTACTGGCTGCCGCACCTGCCGATGGTGTTCCTGTTCTTCATCAGCGCGCTGGCCGAGACCAACCGCCCGCCCTTCGATCTGCCCGAGGCCGAGTCGGAACTGGTGGCCGGGTACCAGGTCGAATACACGTCGACGCCGTTCCTGCTGTTCATGGCCGGCGAATACATCGCGATGTTCCTGATGTGCGCGCTGATGTCGCTGATGTTCTTCGGCGGCTGGCTGTCGCCCATTCCGGGGCTGCCCGACGGGGTGCTCTGGATGGTCGGGAAGATGGCGTTCTTCTTCTTCCTCTTCGCGATGGTTAAGGCGATCACGCCGCGCTACCGCTACGACCAGCTGATGCGGATCGGCTGGAAGGTGTTCCTGCCGCTGTCGCTGGCCTGGGTTGTGATCGTGGCGTTTCTTGCGAAATTCGAAGTGTTCGGCGGGTTCTGGGCCCGCTGGGCGATAGGAGGCTGACCAATGACGCAGATCGATTACGGACGCGCGGCCGGGTACTTCCTGCTCAGCGACTTCCTGAAAGGCTTCAGGCTGGGCTTCAAGTACTTCTTCGCGCCGAAGGCCACGCTGAACTACCCGCACGAGAAGGGCCCGCTATCGCCGCGGTTCCGCGGCGAGCACGCGCTGCGCCGCTATCCCAACGGCGAGGAACGCTGCATCGCCTGCAAGCTGTGCGAGGCGGTGTGTCCCGCGCAGGCGATCACCATCGACGCCGAGCCGCGCGATGACGGGTCGCGCCGCACCACGCGCTACGACATCGACATGACGAAATGCATCTATTGCGGCTTCTGCCAGGAGGCGTGCCCGGTGGATGCCATCGTCGAGGGCCCGAATTTCGAGTTCGCCACCGAGACCCGCGAGGAGCTGTTCTACGACAAGGCCAAGCTGCTGGCCAACGGCGACCGCTGGGAGGCAGAGATCGCCCGCAACCTCGAGATGGATGCCCCCTACAGATGAGCGATCCGACAAACCCCTTCGAGATGATGATGCGCCAAGCGCAGGAAATGGCCAAGGCGATGAACCCGGCGATGGAGGCGTTCTCGCCCCGTGGGTTCGAGGCGCTGTGGCCGACGATGCCAAAGGAGTTCATGGAAATGAGCTTTGGCCGCGGCATGAGCAAGGAGGGGCTCGACGCCAAGACGCGGCTGTTGATCACGCTGGCGGGGTTGACGATGCTGGGCGCGCAGAACGATACCCAGATCCGGCTGACCGTGCGCCATGCCCTCGAGGCCGGGGCGACGCGCGACGAGATCGCCGAGACCATCGCGCATATGGCGATGTTCGCCGGCATCCCGTCGATGACCCGCTCCATGGAAACCGCGCGCGAGGTGCTGGACGACACGGGCGAGAAAGGATCGGAGACATGATTTCGGCAGTTTCGTTCTATCTCTTTTCGGTCTCGCTTCTGACCGGCGGCCTGCTGACCGTTGTCAGCCGGAACCCGGTGCATTCGGTGCTGTGGCTGATCCTGACCTTCATCAGCGCGGCGGGGCTGTTCGTGCTGCTGGGGGCGGAATTCGTGGCGATGCTGCTGATCATCGTCTATGTCGGCGCTGTCGCGGTGCTGTTTTTGTTCGTGGTGATGATGCTCGACGTGGATTTCGCGGCGCTGAAGGCCGAGATGGCGCGCTATATGCCGCTGGCGCTGCTGATCGGGGTGATCCTGCTGATGCAGTTCGGTATTGCTTTCGGCAACTGGACCGCCGCCGACGGCGCCGAGGCCGCGCGCCGGTCGGTGACGCCGACGGACATGGAGAACACCGCCGCCCTCGGGATGCTGCTTTACGACACCTATTTCATCCTCTTCCAGCTGGCCGGGCTGATCCTGCTGGTGGCGATGATCGGGGCCATCGTGCTGACCCTGAGGCACCGCACGGACATCAAGCGGCAGGACGTGCTGGCGCAGATGTACCGCGACCCGGCCAAGGCGATGGAGTTGAAGGACGTCAAGCCGGGGCAGGGGCTTTAGACCCCGCCCGGGGCCTCTGGGGGAAAATCCGGGGCAGGCCCGGGATGATGACGGTAACAGGGGTTCCGGCAACGTCCGGGACCACGCGAAGACGACAATCGGGCACGGCCCGGAGGGACAGACATGATTGGCATTGAACATTACCTGACGGTCGCCGCGGCGCTGTTCGTGATCGGGATCTTCGGGCTATTCCTGAACCGCAAGAACATCATCATCCTGCTGATGTCGATCGAGCTGATGCTGCTGTCTGTCAACATCAACCTGGTGGCGTTCTCGGCGCATCTGGGCGATCTGGTCGGGCAGGTCTTCACGTTGTTCGTGCTGACCGTCGCCGCCGCCGAGGCCGCCATCGGCCTTGCGATCCTTGTCTGCTTCTTCCGCAACCGCGGCACGATCGCGGTCGAGGATGTCAACGTGATGAAGGGCTGAGCCGATGGAAACCGTTCTGCTTTTCGCGCCCCTGATCGGCGCCATCATCGCGGGCTTCGGCTGGCGCCTGATCGGCGACATGGGCGCGCAATACGTCACCACCGGGCTGCTGTTCCTGTCGGCGCTGCTGGCCTGGGTGCTGTTTCTCGGCCATGACGGCGGGACCGAGCGCATCCACGTCATGGACTGGGTGCAATCGGGGACGCTGGATGCGTCTTGGGCGATCCGCATGGACCGGCTGACGGCGGTCATGCTGGTGGTGATCACCACCGTCTCGGCGCTCGTGCATCTCTATTCCATGGGCTACATGGCGCATGACGAGAATTTCCGCGAGAACGAGAGCTACCGCCCGCGGTTCTTCGCGTATCTGTCGTTCTTCACCTTCGCGATGCTGATGCTGGTGACCGCCGACAACCTGTTGCAGATGTTCTTCGGCTGGGAGGGCGTGGGCCTTGCCTCGTACCTTCTGATCGGCTTCTATTACCGCAAGCCGTCGGCAAATGCCGCGGCGATCAAGGCCTTCGTCGTCAACCGGGTCGGCGATTTCGGGTTCCTGCTGGGGATTCTGGCGCTCTATTTCCTGGTGGATTCGATCCGCTTCGACGACATCTTCGCCGCCGCGCCCGAGCTGGCCGAGACGCAGCTTAGCTTCCTGTGGACCGAGTGGAACGCGGCGAACCTGATCGCGGTGCTGCTGTTCATCGGCGCGATGGGCAAATCCGCGCAGCTTTTCCTGCATACATGGCTTCCCGACGCGATGGAGGGCCCGACGCCCGTTTCGGCGCTGATCCACGCCGCGACGATGGTGACGGCGGGCGTGTTCCTGGTGTGCCGCATGTCGCCGCTGATGGAATACGCGCCCGACGCGATGACTTTCGTCGTCTTCATCGGCGCCACGACGGCGTTCTTCGCGGCGACGGTCGGCCTTGTGCAGAACGACATCAAGCGGGTGATCGCCTATTCGACCTGTTCGCAGCTTGGCTACATGTTCGTCGCCGCCGGTGTCGGTGTCTACTCGGTCGCGATGTTCCATCTCTTCACGCATGCCTTCTTCAAGGCGATGCTGTTTCTCGGCGCCGGCAGTGTCATCCACGGGATGCATCACGAGCAGGACATGCGCAATTACGGCGGCCTGCGCCACAAGATGCCCTACACCTTCTGGGCGATGATGATCGGCACGCTGGCGATCACCGGGGTGGGCATCCCGCTGACGCATATCGGCTTTGCCGGGTTCCTGTCGAAGGATGCCGTGATCGAGAGCGCCTATGCCGGCACGGCGGGGGGCTATGCCTTCTGGATGCTGGTGATCGCGGCGCTTTTCACATCCTTCTACAGCTGGCGGCTGATGTTCCTGACCTTCTTCGGCGAGCGGCGCGGGAACGGGCACACCCACGAGCACGCGCATGAAAGCCCGATGACGATGATCGTGCCCCTGGGCGTGCTGGCACTTGGCGCGGTCTTCGCGGGGATGATCTGGTACGGGCCGTTCTTCGGGTCGACAGAGCGGGTCACCGAGTGGTTCGGCGATGCGATCCTGATGGTCGAAAGCAACACGGTTCTGCACGACGCGCATTACGTCAGCGCCTGGGTCAAGGTCAGCCCGTTCATCGCGATGCTGATCGGGTTCCTGACCGCGCTGTGGTTCTATGTCCTCGATCCGTCGATGCCCGGCAAATGGGCGGCGACCAATCGCCCGCTCTACCTCTTTCTGCTCAACAAGTGGTATTTCGACGAGATCTACGACACCCTGATCGTGCGCCCGACACATGTCGTGGCCTCCGTGCTGTGGAAGCGCGGCGATGGTGACGTGATCGACGGGTCGATCAACGGCGTCGCCATGGGCCTGATCCCGCGGCTGACGCGCCTCGCCGGGCGGGCGCAATCGGGGTACATCTTCACCTACGTGTTCGCGATGGTGATCGGGGTCGCGATCCTGGTCACGTGGATGACGATCTTCGGAGGCGCGAACTGATGGATAACCTGCTTTCCATTGTGACCTTCATCCCGGCGGTGGCGGCGGCGATCCTCGCCATCTTCCTGCGCGGCGAGGACGAGGCGGCGCAGCGCAACGCCAAGTGGGTGGCGCTGATCGCCACGTCGCTGACCTTCGTCGTGTCGCTGTTCATCCTGTTCGGGTTCGACCCCGCCGAGACCGGCTTTCAGTTCGTCGAGGAGCGCGACTGGCTTCTGGGCCTGAAATACAAGGTCGGGGTCGACGGGATCAGCGTGCTGTTCGTGTTGCTGACGACCTTCATCATGCCGCTGTCGATCGCCGCATCGTGGAACGTCAATGTGCGCGTCAAGGAATACATGATCGCCTTCCTGATCCTCGAGACGCTTATGCTGGGCGTCTTCGTGGCGCTCGACCTGGTGCTGTTCTACCTGTTCTTCGAGGCCGGCCTGATCCCGATGTTCCTGATCATCGGCATCTGGGGCGGGGCGGCGCGCATCTACGCGTCGTTCAAGTTCTTCCTCTACACCTTCCTCGGCTCGGTGCTGATGCTGGTGGCGATGGTCGCGATGTTCGCCGAGGCCGGCACCACCGACATCCCCACTCTGCTGCGGCACGAATTCTCGTCCGAAAGCTTCTCGCTGCTTGGCATCCACGTGCTGGGCGGGATGCAGACGCTGATGTTCCTGGCGTTCTTCGCCAGCTTTGCGGTGAAGATGCCGATGTGGCCGGTGCATACATGGCTGCCCGACGCGCATGTGCAGGCGCCCACCGCCGGGTCGGTGGTGCTGGCGGCGTTGCTGCTGAAGCTGGGCGGGTACGGCTTCCTGCGCTTTTCGCTGCCGATGTTCCCGGTGGGGGCAGAGGTGCTGACGCCGCTGGTGCTGTGGATGTCGGCGATCGCCATCGTCTACACCTCGCTGGTGGCGCTGGCACAGGAGGACATGAAAAAGCTGATCGCCTACAGTTCCGTGGCGCATATGGGGTTTGTCACGATGGGGATCTTCGCGGCCAACCAGCAGGGCCTCGACGGGGCGATCTTCCAGATGATCAGCCACGGCTTCATCTCGGGCGCGCTGTTCCTGTGCGTGGGCGTCATCTATGACCGCATGCACACGCGCGAGATCGCGGCCTATGGCGGGCTGGTGAACCGGATGCCGGCCTATGCGCTGATCTTCATGTTCTTCACCATGGCCAATGTCGGCCTGCCCGGCACCAGCGGGTTCGTCGGCGAATTCCTGACGCTGGTGGGCGTGTTCCAGGTCAATACATGGGTGGCCGCGGTCGCCGCGACCGGTGTGATCCTGTCGGCGGCCTACGCGCTGTGGCTTTACCGTCGGGTGGTGCTGGGCGATCTCATCAAGGAAAGCCTGCGCACCATCAGCGACATGACCAACCGCGAGCGGGCGATCTTCGCGCCGCTTGTGCTGATGACGCTGCTGCTGGGGGTCTATCCCCGGCTGGTCACCGATATCACCGGCCCCTCGGTCGAGGCGCTGATTTCCAATGTCGAGATGGCGCAGGCCGTGGCCCATGCCACGGACCAGGTCGCCGCCGCGGATCACTGAAGAAGAGGCCTTGACGCCATGCATGCCGATCTGAACGTCATACTGCCGGAAATCCTGATGTCGGTCTATGCCATCGCCGCCCTGCTGGCCGTGGCCTATACCGGACAGGACAGGATGGCCGGCCCGCTGGTCTGGCTGACCTCGGCGGTCTTCGTGATGATGGCGCTGTGGATCGGGACGGGATCGGGCGGCGACACGCGCACCGCGTTCGGCGGCATGTTCAACGATGACGGCTTCGCTCGCTTCGCCAAGGTGACGATCCTTCTGGCGGCGGCCGCGGTGCTGTTGCTGGGCCAGGATTACATGGAGCGGCGCGGCATTCTGCGCTTCGAGTTTCCGCTGCTGGTGACGTTGTCGGTGGTCGGCATGATGGTAATGGTCAGCGCCGGCGATCTGATGGCGCTTTACATGGGGCTGGAGCTGCAGTCGCTGGCGCTGTACGTGGTCGCCTCGCTGCGCCGCGACAGCGCCAAGTCGACCGAGGCGGGGCTGAAATACTTCGTGCTCGGGGCGCTTTCCTCGGGTCTGCTGCTATACGGCGCCTCGCTGACCTATGGCTATGCGGGCACGACGCTGTTCTCGGGCATCATCGACGCCGCCGCGGGGCAGGCGCCGCTGGGGCTGCTGCTGGGGCTCGTCTTCGTGCTGGCCGGGCTGGCCTTCAAGATCTCGGCGGTGCCCTTCCACATGTGGACGCCGGATGTCTACGAGGGCGCGCCGACGCCGATCACCGCGTTCTTCGCCACCGCCCCCAAGGTCGCGGCCATGGCGCTGGTGGCGCGGGTGGTGCATGACGCCTTCGGCGGCGTTGTGGCCGACTGGCAGCAGGTGCTTGCGGCGCTGAGCGTGTTGTCGATGTTTCTGGGCGGCATCGCGGCGATCGGGCAGACCGACATCAAGCGGCTGATGGCCTACTCCTCGATCGCGCATATGGGTTACGCGCTGATGGGGCTGGCCGCCGGCACCGCCTTCGGGGTGCAGGCGATGCTGATCTACATGGCGATCTACGTGACGATGAACGTCGGCACCTTCGCCTTCATCCTGTCGATGGAGCGGGACGGCCGGCCGGTGACCGATATCTCCAGCCTCAACATGTACTCGAAAGCCCAGCCGGGGCGCGCGCTCGCCATGTTGATCCTGTTGTTCAGCCTGGCCGGGGTGCCGCCGCTTCTGGGCTTTTTCGGCAAGCTCTACGTGCTGCGCGCCGCCTATGAGGGCGGGCTGGTCTGGCTGGCCGTGGCTGGCGTTGTCGCCTCGGTGATCGGGGCGTTCTACTACCTGCGGATCGTCTACTACATGTATTTCGGCGAAGAGGGCGAGGGCGTCGAGACCGGGCGGTCTTCGGTGCAATGGGCCTTCCTGATGGTGTCGGCGGCGGTGATGCTCGTGGGCATCATCAACATGTTCGGCGTCGAGGCGATGGCGCAGGCCGCCGCGGCGACGCTGGTCAACTGACCACGGCCTTGCGGGCTTGACGACATGGTGACGCGCCCCTCGGGCGCGTCGCGGTATGTTTTGGCACCCTTGGCAGGGTGCGGGCCTCCGGCAGGAGTATTTTCAGAAAGATGAAGCAGGACACGCGTTTCGACTGGCCCGCGGGGTACGGGCGGCGGGTGCTGACATCGGTGGACAGCACCAATGCCGAGGCCGCGCGCCTGGCCCCCGGCCTGGGCGGGCCGGAATGGATCCTGGCGCTGGAGCAGACGGCGGCGCGCGGGCGGCGCGGCCGGGCGTGGCGCAACCCGCCCGGCAATTTCGCCGCGACGCTGGTGATGCGCCCCGCCGAGAGCCCGGACCGGGTCGCGCTGCGGTCCTTCGTCGCGGCGCTGGCATTGCAGGAGGCGCTGGTGGCCGTCACGGGGCGCCCCGAAGCGTTCGCGTTGAAGTGGCCCAATGACGTGCTCTTGCAGGGAGGCAAGCTGGCGGGGATCCTGCTGGAGAGTGCGGGCGCGGGCCGGGGGCTGAGCCATTTCGCGATCGGCATCGGCGTGAACCTGCGGCAGGCACCGGAACCGGCAGAGGTGGAGGCGGGCGCGCTGCGGCCCGTGTCGCTTCTGGCGGAGACCGGGGTCGCTATCGGGCCGGAGGATTTCCTCGATCTTCTGGCCCCCGCCTATGCGCGGATCGAGACGCAATTCGTGACCCATGGGTTTGCGCCCATCCGGCGCGCATGGCTTGACCGGGCGGCGCGCCTGGGCGAGGCGATCACCGCGCGCACCGTGCGCGACACGCATCACGGGACGTTCGAGACAGTGGACGAGGCGGGCAATCTCGTTCTAATGACCCCCAAGGGGCGGCAGGTCATTGCCGCGGCCGAAGTGTTTTTCTGACGCGGGAGGGCGCGCCCCATGCTGCTGGCGATTGATTGCGGAAACACCAACACCGTGTTCTCGATCTGGGACGGTACGCGGTTCCTGTGCACGCTGCGCACCTCGACCGAGCATCAGCGCACCGCGGACCAGTATTTCGTCTGGTTCAACACGCTTCTGAAGCATCACGGGATCGAGGCCCGGATCGACGCGGTCGTCATCAGCGCCACCGTGCCGCGCGTGGTCTTCAACCTGCGAGTCTTTTCGGATCGCTATTTCAATTGCCGCCCACTGGTGGTGGGCAAGCCGGAATGCCGCCTGCCGGTGGATGTGCGCGTCGATGCGGGCACCCAGGTTGGCCCCGACCGGCTGGTCAACACGGTGGCGGGCTTCGACCTGTATGGCGGCGACCTGATCATCGTGGATTTCGGCACCGCCACCACCTTCGACGTGGTCGACACCGATGGCGCCTATATCGGCGGGGTGATCGCGCCGGGCGTGAACCTTTCGCTGCAGGCGCTACATGAAGCCGCGGCCGCGCTGCCGCATGTCGACGTCACCAAGCCCGACCGCGTGATCGGCACCAATACCGTGGCGTGCATGCAATCGGGCGTGTTCTGGGGTTATGTCGGGCTGATCGATGGGATATGCGAACGAATAAAGGCCGAGCATGGCCGCACCATGACGGTGATCGCAACGGGTGGGCTGGCACCTCTCTTCCAGCAGGGAACGGACATGTTCGACATGTTCGAGGATGATCTCACGATGCACGGGCTGACCGTGATCCACGACTACAACAAGGAGGGCTGACGCCCCATGAGCAATGAGAGATTGATTTACCTTCCCCTCGGCGGGGCGGGTGAGATCGGTATGAACGCCTATGTCTACGGCTATGGCGCCCCGGGAAAGGAGCGCCTGATCCTTGTCGATCTGGGCCTGACCTTCCCGGACATGGACACCACCCCCGGGGTCGACCTGATCCTGCCGGACATCACCTGGCTGGCCGAGCGGCGCGACCGTCTGGAGGCGGTGTTCGTCACCCATGCGCACGAGGATCACATCGGCGCGGTTGCGCAATATTACGACCGTCTTGGCGCGCCGGTCTATGCGCGGGCCTTCACCGCCAATCTTGCGCGGCGCAAGATGGCCGAGTTCGGATATCCCGAAAAGGCGGTCACGACCGTGGCGCCCTGGCCCGAGATCACGCAGGTCGGGCCGTTCAGCGTGGGCTACGTGCCGACCTCTCATTCGATCCCCGAAAGCTCGGGGCTGGTGATCGACACGCCCGGCGGCCGCATCGTGCATACCGGCGATTTCAAGATCGACCTGACCCCCGGTGTCGGCGAGCCGTTCGATCACGCGCTCTGGGAAAGCCTGGCCGCGCCGGGCGTCAAGGCGCTGGCCTGCGACTCGACCAATGTGTTCAGCCATCACGAGGGCCGCTCCGAAAGCACCGTCGCCGAACCGATCACCAACCTCGTGGCGCAATCCGGGGGCATGTTCGTCTGCACGACCTTCGCCAGCAACGTCGCGCGGCTGAAGACGCTGGCCGAGGCCGGCGTGCGCGCGGGCCGGTCGGTCTGCCTGATGGGCCGCGCGATGCAGCGCATGGTCGAGGCCGGCCACGAGAGCGGCGTGATCACCGATTTCCCGCCCACGATCACCCCCGAGGAGGCGGCCTCGGTGCCGCGCGGAAGCCTGATGCTGATCGTCACCGGCAGCCAGGGCGAGCGCCGCGCGGCGAGCGCGCAACTGGCCGGCGGCAAGTATAACGGCATCGTGCTGAAGGAGGGCGACACGTTCCTCTTCTCGTCGAAGACGATCCCCGGCAACGAGCGCGGCGTCATCCGCATCATGAACAAGTTCTCCGAGATGGGCGTCGACGTGATCGAGGGCGACGAGCGCTACCACGTCTCGGGCCATGCCAACCGCCCCGATCTCGACGTGATGCACAAGCTTCTGAAGCCGCAGATGGTGATCCCGATGCATGGCGAGCACCGGCACCTGCGCGAGCATGTCAAGCTGGCCGAGGCCAACAACCTTCAGGGGATCCTCGCGGTCAACGGCATGATGATCGACCTTGGCGGCAAGGCGCCGAAGGTGGCCGAGTATGTCGAGACCGGGCGCACCTATCTTGACGGATCGACCCGGATCGGCGCGCTGGACGGTGTCGTGCGCGACCGGATCCGCATGGCGCTGAACGGGCATGTGATGGTCAACATCATCCTCGACGAAGAGGACGACCCGCTTGGCGATCCCTGGGTCGAGACGATGGGGCTGGCCGAGACCGGGCGCAGCCGCACCGCGCTGGTCGACGTGCTGGAAGAGGACATGTCGGTCTTCATGGGCCGCGCCCAGAAGAAGGTGCTGTCCGACGACGCCAAGATCGAGGAGGGGCTGCGCCGGGTCGCCCGCCAGAGCACGCAGCGCGAGATCGGCAAGCGGCCCGAGGTGACCGTGGTCATCAGCCGCCTGACCGATTGAGCGCCGCCATGCACATCGGCTATCTCAGTGCCGAGGGTGTCGGGGACACCGATCTGCTGTTGCGCGATCTGGCAACGCGCGCCGCGGCGCGCGGGCTGCGGCTGTGCGGGACGGTGCAGATCAACTCGGGTTGCGCCCCCGACCGGCCCTGTGACATGGATGTGCGGATCCTTCCCGACGGGCCGGTGATCCGCATCTCGCAAAGCCTCGGGCCGGGGGCGCGGGGCTGCAGGCTGGATCCGGACGCGCTGGAAACGGCGGTGGCGCAGGCCGCCGCGCGGCTGGCGGCGGGTTGCGATCTGGTGATCGTCAACAAGTTCGGCAAGCAGGAGGCCGACGGCCGCGGCTTTCGCGATCTGATCGCCGAGGCGCTTGGCGCGGACGTGCCTGTGCTGGTGGGGGTGAACCGCCGCAACCTTGCGGCGTTCGAGACATTCACCGGCGGGCAGGCCGCGCCGGTGGCGGCCGAGCGCGGCGCGCTCGACGCGTGGCTCGACGCGCTGACGCGCGAGGCGCGCACGGGGTGAGCCGGCCGGCGCGCGGGTGCGGCGCCGACCGGTGCGCGTGTCAGGCGACCATGGCCTCGACCGAGGCGCCGAAGGACGAGGGCGTGGGCACGATGGTGACGCCGGCTTCGGACAGGATCTCGACCTTTTCCTGTGCGGATTCTCCGAAGGCGGACACGATCGCGCCCGCGTGGCCCATGCGCCGCCCCTTGGGCGCCGAGAGACCGGCGATATAGGCCGCCACCGGCTTGGTCATGTGGTCGCGGATATAGGCCGCGGCCTCGGCTTCCTGCGGGCCGCCGATCTCGCCGACCATCACAACGGCATCGGTGCCCTCGTCATTCTCGAAAAGCTCGAGGATGTCGCGGAAGGATGATCCGTTGATCGGGTCGCCGCCGATCCCCACCGAGGTCGACACGCCGATCCCGCGCGCCTTCATCTGGCTTGCCGCCTCGTAGCCAAGGGTCCCTGAGCGCCCGACGATGCCGACGCGTCCGGCTGCGTAGATCGAGGGCGGCATCAGCCCGGCGAAGGCCTGTCCCGGCGTGATTATGCCCGCGCAGTTCGGCCCGATCAGCCGCATCCGCTTTTCCGCCTTGTAGCGGCGCATGTAGCGCTTGACGCGGATCATGTCGCGGGCGGGGATGCCGTCGGCGATGCACACGCATGTGCCGATCCCGGCATCCGCCGCTTCCATGATCGAATCGGCGGCGAAGGGCGGCGGCACGAACGAGATCACCAGATCGGCGCCGGTTTCCGCCACCGCGCCCTTGACGGTGTTGAAGACCGGCAGGCCTTCGTGCTTGGTGCCGCCCTTGCCGGGGGTGACGCCGCCCACGACGTTGGTGCCATGCGCGATCATGTCCTGCGTGTGAAAGCTGCCGATGCGCCCGGTCAGACCGGTGACCAGCACGCGGGTGGATCTGTCGATGATGATGGCCATCACACGGTCTCCTTCGTCTTGAGGGATTGCCATGCGCCGACGACCTTTTCGCCGGCCTCGGCCAGTGTTTCGGCGGTGAGGATGTCGAGCCCGCTTTCCGCGAGGATGCGGCGCCCTTCCTCGACATTGGTGCCCGACAGCCGCACGACGACTGGCAGTTCCAGCTCCAGCTCGCGCACCGCGCGGACCACGCCCTCGGCGATCCAGTCGCAGCGGTTGATGCCGGCGAAGATGTTGACGAGGATCGCCTCGACCTTGGGGTCGTTGAGCACCGCCTGGAACGACATCAGCACGCGCTCGGGGCTGGCGCCGCCGCCCACGTCGAGGAAGTTCGCAGGCTCGCCGCCGGCCATCTTGATCATGTCGAGCGTCGCCATCGCGAGGCCCGCGCCGTTGACGATGCAGCCGATCTGCCCGTCGAGGCCGATATAGTTGAGGCCGCGATCGCTGGCGAAGGTCTCTCGCGGGTCCTCCTGGCTCTTGTCGCGCAGTTCCGAGATCTCGGGGCGGCGAAACAGCGCGTTGTCGTCGAAGCTGACCTTGCCGTCGAGCGCCATGATCTCGCCCGACCCGGTGACCACCAGCGGATTGATTTCGACCATGTTGGCGTCGGTTTCCTCCATCATGCGGTAGGCGCCGATGATCGTCTTGACGGCCTGCGGGATGAGCGCCGCGTCGAGCCCCAGCGAGAACGCGATCTCGCGCGCCTGGAAGCTTTGCATGCCGACCGCCGGATCGACCACCGAGCGGATGATCGACTCGGGCTCTTGCGCCGAGATGTCCTCGATCTCCATGCCGCCCTCGCCCGAGGCGACGACGACCACGCGCTCTTCCTTGCGGTCCATCACGAAGGCGAGGTAGATCTCCTGCGCGATATCGGTGGCCTCCTCGACGTAAAGACGGCTGACCAGCTTGCCTTGCGGGCCGGTCTGATGGGTGACCAGCATGCGCCCCAGCATCCAGCTTGCGGCCTCGCTGATCTCCTTTTCCGACTTGCAGATCTTCACGCCGCCCGCCTTGCCGCGCGCGCCGGAATGGATCTGCGCCTTGACGACCCATTTCTCGCCCGACAGCTCTGAGGCGCGATAGACCGCCTGTTCGGGGCTGTAGGCGATGCCGCCCCGCGGTACCTGCACGCCGAAGCGCTTCAGCAGGTCTTTGGCCTGAAATTCATGGATATCCATGTCCGGGTTCCTTTCCTTATCCCTTGGCCGCGATGGCGTCGGCCACGCTGAGCACGTTGTTGGCCATGCGCTCGGATGCCGCGTCGATCATCTTGCCGTCGAGGCTGGCGGCGCCCTTGCCCTCGGCCTCGGCCTTGCGCATCTCCTCGATGATGCGGCGGGCGCGGGTCACTTCCTCTTCGGGCGGCGAGAACACCTCGTTGGCAAGCTGAATCTGGCTGGGATGGATGGCCCACTTGCCCTCGATCCCCAGGGCCGCGGCGCGCTTGGCCGAGAGGACATACCCGTCGGGATCGGCGAAATCGCCGAACGGCCCGTCGATGGCGCGCAGCCCGAAGGCGCGGCAGGCGACGGTCATGCGCGACAGGGCGAAATGCCACTGGTCGCCGGGATAGTCGGGGTTGAGCCCGCCGATCACCACCGTGCGCGCCCGGTTCGAGGCGGCGTAATCGGCGACCCCGAAATGCAAGGCTTCAAGCCGCCCGGGCGCCGATGCGATCGCTTCGACATTGGCCATGCCGAGGGCGGTCTCGATCAGCGCCTCGATGCCGATCTTGTGGGTCAGGCCCGTGGCTGTCTCGATCTGGCTGACCATGGTTTCCACGGTGTAAAGATCCGCCGGCACCCCGACCTTGGGCACGAGGATCGTGTCGAGGAACTGGCCCGCCTGTTCGACGATCTCGACCACGTCGCGATACATGTAATGCGTATCGAGCCCGTTGATGCGGATCGAGACGGTCTTGCCCTTGGCGGCCCAGTCGATGTCGTGGAGCGCCTGGATGATGTTGGCCCGCGCCTGGATCTTGTCGGGGGGGGCGACTGCGTCCTCGAGATCGAAGAAGATCACGTCGACCTCCGAGTCGGCGGCCTTCTCGATCATCGACGGGTTGGATCCCGGCACCGCCAGTTCGGACCGGTGCAGGCGTTGCTTTTTCAGCGGGTGAAGCGTGTAGCTCATGCGGGGGTATCCTTTCAGGCGGCGCGTGCGGCCGCGGTGCGGCCCTGCCGCGGGGTGGTCATGCGGAACGATTCTTGCGCTGCGGCGACGCCGCGCCCGGGGGTGATGTCGGCGCCTGCGTCGCGCAGCGCCATTTCCGCGGCCGACAGCGCACCGCACAGCATCACCGGGTTCAGCGATCCGAGGTGTCCGATGCGGAAGGCGCGGCCCGCCAGCTTGGCAAGGCCTGTGCCGAGTGAGGTCTGGTACTTGAAATAAGCGGTCTCGATCACCTCGCGGGCATCTATCCCTTCGGGGGTGTAGATCGCCGAGACGGTGTCGGATTGCCATTCCGGCCCGTCGGCCACCAGCCGGCAGCCCGGCCACTCGGCGACCGCGGCGCGCACGCCCTCGGCCAGTCGGTGATGGCGCGCCCAGACGGACTCCATCCCGTCGCCGAGCAGCATGTCGAGCGACACGCGCAACCCGCGCAAGAGCGGCGTGGGCGGGGTGTAGGGAAAATAGCCGGTATCGTTGAGGCGAATCATGTCCGAAAAGCTGAAATAGCAGCGCGGCATGTCGGCATGTTCGTGCGCGGCAAGCGCCTTTTCGCTGACACCGAGGAAGGCGAGGCCCGCGGGCAGCATGAAGCCCTTTTGCGAGCCTGCGACGGCGAGGTCCACGCCCCAGCCATCCATCTCGAACGGGATCGACGCGATGGAGCTGACGCCGTCGACGAACAGAAGGGCAGGGTGGCCGGCCTCGTCGAGCGCGCGGCGCAGCGCGGGAATGTCCGAGGTGACGCCGGTCGCGGTCTCGTTATGGGTCGCGAAGACCGCCTTGATGCTGTGCGTCTTGTCATTTTCGAGGCGGGTTTTGTACGCATCTATCGGCACGCCCTTGCCCCAGTCGACGTCGATCACCTCGACATCGAGGCCGAGACGCTCTGCCATGTCGACCCACAGCATCGAGAACTGGCCGAAACGCGACATCAGGACCTTGTCGCCGGTGTTCAGCGTGTTGGTGATCGCCGCCTCCCATGCCCCCGTGCCGGAGCCCGGAAACGCGAAAACGCGGCCTTCTTCAAGGCGGTAGGCGCGGGCGAGGTCCCCAAGCAGCGGCGTGATGAAGTCGCAGAAATCCGGGGCGCGCATGTCCTCCATCGGAATGTTCATCGCGCGCCGCACCTCCTCGGGCACATTGGTCGGGCCGGGAATGAAAAGATGGCTGTTGCCGTTCATGGCGATCTCCTTGCTTATTTCGCCCCTTATGACGTCGCGGCGACCGGTCCGGGAATGCCCGCGCGCATGGAAAAGCCGCGCGCGAAGGGGGGCGATCCGCCCGCCGGGTAGGGCGCACCTACCCGAGCTGCATCGTTCGGCATGCCGCGGCATGCTGCGAAATCGTTTGATTTCATGGCGCTCATTTGTCTTCCTGTCGTCGGGAAGAGGAGAAACGGATGCGCGACGTGGTACAGGTGTCGGACGAGGACGCGGTCGGGCAGGTTCCCGAGGTGATCGTGGCCGACAGGCAGCTAATCGTCTGCCAGGGCCTGGGATCGCTTGTCGCCAAGATCCCCGAGGTGCGCCTCGGGGCGTTCGCCAATGACAAGGCGAGCCTACGCAAGGCGTTGCGGCAATGTACCGGCCCGGCGATCGTGGTCCTCGGCGTGCGGCTCGCAGATGCCGACCTGGCCCGGGTGCTGGAAATGCTGCGCCGCGATCACCCCGCGGTGATGGTGGTGGTGGTCGCCGAAGAAACCGAGTTCGCCTTCATCCGCACGGCGATCAAGGCCGGGGCGCATTCGATCTGCATGATGGGCCAGGTGCTGACCAGCCTGCCGCAGGTACTGGGCCGCCTGGTCGAGGGACATTCGATCCTGCCGACGGCCGTGCTCAAGCGGCTGACCGGCGAGCAGGGCGACACCCTGACCCGCCGCGAGCACGAGATCCTCGGCCTGCTGGTGGACGGCCTCACCAATTTCCAGATCTCTGCGCGGCTCGGGCTGTCGGAGAACACGGTCAAGTATTACCTCAAGACGATCTACCAGAAACTCGAGGTGAATTCCCGCGGCGGCGCCATCGCGAAATACGTCGCGGGGACCTACTGACCGGCCCAGCGTCCGTGCCGGTAGCCTGTGCGCCCTCAGTAGATGAATTCTCGCACTGCAACCGCCTGTCATCCCGGTGTATTGCGAGGATGCCAAGGATCAGTGCCAACTCACGCGATCCCGCGCCTCACGGGCGGCATGGCCCGACCCCGGATGCCGCTCCCGGGCCTCCGGACGGGCCAAGGTCGGCCCCCAACGCCAGATCAGGACCTCGCCCGCGAGGCTTCCATTTTCCAAGCAATTTTCGCCCAGGTCCTCTGGACCTTCCAAAACAGCGTTGGTATACGCCTTTCAAGTTCCGGCGTAGCTCAGCGGTAGAGCAGTTGACTGTTAATCAATTGGTCGTAGGTTCGATCCCTACCGCCGGAGCCAATCTCAAAAAAATCAACCGAAAACAAGTACTTGATCCGGTTAACCGGTCGAGATTTCGTTATGCGACACATGCTGCGACACACGAGTCGCGAAAGGGTCGCACACATGGCCGCATGCCCAACCTACATCATCCGCCGGGACGCAACGCTGGTATTTCGGCGCCGTGTCCCATCGGTTGCGAGAAATTTTTACACCAAGACGTTTTTTTGTTTTTCGCTTCGAACGCACTTCCTCTCCGAGGCGCGGCGACGGGCTGCGGTGGCAGCCCGCTTCACCGACGATCTCATCGGATTGATAGAGATGTGCGGAGCCGACATGCTCGACGAAAGACAGCTCGACCGCATGGTCGATGACCTGATGCGGTTCGAGGTGGCAGCCACCGAGGCCCTCAGGGAGACCTGCGCCCCGCGCGGCCCCGAGGCCGTGGCGGCGGCCGTCCGCCTGCACGAAGCCACCCGCGAGACAATGCGGGCCGCCCTCGTCTATAATGACTACGAGGCCGTCTCGACGCCCCTTTCTCGAACCCTCGGCCGCCTCGGGCTGCCTGTCGAACGCGGAAGCGACGACTGGTTGCGTGCGGCACGGCGCGCAGCCCGCGCCCTGATCGAGGTCGCGGACGAGAACATCCACCGCGAACAGGGGATATACCGCACCGACACGCGGCTTTCGTCAGGTATCACCTGCGCGCCGTCCCAGGTCGGGCATGGGTTCCAGAAGGCAGAGACATACGGGTTGCCTCCGGCCCCGCAACCCTCGTCAGGCTTCGTCCAGGGGCCCGGTTCCGAGTCGATCAAAGCCGTGCAGTCCGATCATGGGTCGGCTCGGCACGCCCCCCCGCAGGAGAGCGTGGCCAAACCCTCAGCGCCGCGGACACAGCCGGAAATGAAACCCGGGCGCGGCGCAGCCGATACGCGGGATGCTCGCGATACTACAGGACAGGCGATCATGCCATCGCATGGCGCAAATACAGCGCCGGTCGGCCCGTTACCGGTACCCGACGCGCCTCCGCGCGCCGAAAAACGATTCAGCGAGTGGTTCGACTCAGCCGTGGATCGCAAGCGCGAGGAAAACCCTGGTTGGGATACGAACAACCTGAGCAATTGGCGGTCGACGAAGAAGCTCTTCATCGAAGCCCATGGGGACCGCCCGATGTCCTATTACACGAAAGATAAGCTGCTCGAGTTCCGTGCCCTGCTCTCCGCGATGCCGAAGAACCACCACAAGAGCAGTGACTCGCCCGAGCTTTATGCGATCATCGATGAGGTCGAAGCCGAGGAAGCCCGCAATATCATCATCGCCGAAAACGAGATCTCAGAGCACGGCCTGAATCGCGGCGATGCCGAGCAACGTCTTGCCCGGGCGAAGATCGCGCGCGTTCGCGTCGCGACCGTATACCGGCATATGCATGTCATCCAGTTCATCTTCCGAAATGCCGCGGATCACGGGGCGGCGCCCACGAACGCGATGAAGGGCATCATCTGGACGACGAAGCAGTTTGAAAAGCTGAAGGCCGAGGAGAAGGACATGCGACGTCTGCCCTGGGGGGACAAGCTCGCCGATCTTCTGAGCACGACGGCGTTCCATGCGCCCGTTCCCTCAGGCGCAAAGGTGCACGACGTGTTCTGGCCGACTTTGATGGCGGCGCATTCCGGTCTGCGCGAAGAGGAAGTCCTGCAACTGAGGACCGAGGATTTCGACACGATCAAGCGCATTCCGATCCTTCGGGTCCAGTGTGGCGAGGGTCAGCACATCAAGAGCGGCATCCGGTATCGCATCGTCCCGATCCACGAGAATCTGATCGAGCTTGGTCTCCTGACCCATGTCGAGGACTGCCGCCGCAGGGGGCAGGAGTGGTTGTTCCCCGGCATCGACCGGTGCGCGGCAAAGGGGCGCCTGTCGGGCACCTTCACCAAGACCTTCGGCCACTACCGGATAAAGGAGGGCATCTATGATCCGCGGCGGGACTTCCACTCGCTTCGCACCCATTTCAACGTGGAACTGAAGCGGGCGAAGTGCCCCCTGGATATCCGCAAGCGGCTCCTTGGGCACAAGCTGCGTGATGTCACGGAGGACCACTACGATCCGGAAGGGTCCCCGATCGAGGATTACAAGCAATGGGTCGATGGGCTCGAGATCGACATCTCGAAAGTCCGCAGCCCGTATCGCGACCGCATCGATCGTCACTCTGGTGAAAACATCGTCGTTCTTGCTACGCAGGCTTGAACGGGTGGATGCGCTTTCGAGCCCCCCATCATACCACATCGTTGAATCCGGGTTCGCTTGGCGTCTTGATCAGCAAATCCCCGCATGCATGGCCAGCTGAGCATCGCGCGGCCGTGTCCTGCGATCTCGTTTGGCAGGTCTTCATGTTCTGAGCCACGACGCGCCTCGGTTTCGCCTCGGGGGAAAGATTCCGCACTTCGCCGCAAAAAACTCTTTCAGATCGTTTCCGCCGGATAATCGATCGACCGATGTCCTGATCACTGCGTATTCCACGACATGTGGCCACCTGTTCCACGCGCATGTGGCCAGTCATTCCATGACATGTGGCCACCCCCGTGAGGTGATCTGCGAGGCAG